>CAZEQP010000733.1:0-2414 GCA_964514345.1 uncultured Candidatus Obscuribacterales bacterium | reverse complement strand
TAACCCGTTTAATTCAGGATTCAATAAGTTCAGGGTGCGGCTGAAAAGCAATCCGTTTACTTGAGATGAGGCTAAAAACTTATCCTGCCCGTGCACTTTCTCAAGAGCAAAAGCAAGCAACATTTGCTCTTGAGACGAAAGATGGTGTTGACTCTTCACAAGTTCGGCAAGATTACCTGATAAGAAAGCCAATTCGGCTGTATCTCGTTGACTGAATTCTTGCCACATTTGATCGAAAACAGCCAGATCATCATCAGTCAGCTGATCTGAAACTTTAGGCAGTTTGGATTTTCGTCTCCCCTCGCTTCTTTTTGCTATATCCATTTTCAAGCGGCGATAAGCGGCACTGGCAGCCAAAATTGAATGATTATCCAGACTGACATCGCCATTCAAGCGATTGATTAGCTGAAGAGGAAAACGTTCGTCGATAGCCCATATTTTTAAGGCGAGATCTAATGTACCGGCGGCCTTCATGTCAGACAATTCATATTGCAGCCAGGAGATATTTTTCTTCAGGACACGAGCTAAAGTTACTATGGATTCAAACGAACTGTTCAGTCCCAATAAATTCAAAGCAAGATAGCCTGAATCATTAATCAATCCCTCTGATGACTGTTCAAATCTATCAAGTATTTTCAACAATGAATTAACCGGCAATTCGCGTAAATCGGGATCCAGTTTGCTCCAGTTCAAAGCCAAAAGTTTTTCATCGGCAAAAGTTAAATATCTGTCTTCCAAAATTTTTCTGCCCAGGCTGGCTAAATCGCGGCCTTTTACAGCCTGGAAGTGTCCGAGATCCGGAGTATCCGCTCTGCGCATTTGTAAATAGCTTTTCCACTCTGTGCCGAACATAGCGGCTAATGCGGTAGCCTGTCCCAGATTTTCTCTGATATTTTCGGGCAGTTCTTGTTTCAATCCTTTAGACAGCGATTTAGCCATTGGTCTGAGTGCCGCATCATCTGCCGCTTCCTGCACGGTTTTTCCAAACGAATTGAAATGATCCGCAATTTCTAGAAGAGTTGGACCGCCGACTGTTCTTGCAAGATGCGTACTATGTTCAAGCAATCTATCCGGAAGACAAGAAAATATCTCTGCTGCAAGTCGCAAATTGGCCGGAGTAAGTCTTTCACTTTGACTTAATCGCAGATTTCTGTCTTGCACAGCCAACCAAATATCAGTAGTGGAGGACCAGATTCTCTCGTCTGATTCTTGCCTGAAATTTTCCCAACGAGAAAGGAATTTTTTCAAATCAGATTCATTATTCAAATCAATACGTGTACGTCCGGTGGCAAGAAGTGCTGCGGCTCTAGCACGGGGAGTGGTCTCGGGTGCTCCTATCTGCAAAGCCATTTCAAGCGGAACCAGCGCAGTATGCCATCCTTCAATAGCTTGTTTTAATCTGGAAACCAACAAATCCGGCGGTATTTGCAAAATCTCCTTTTCCAGATTATTGACTTTTATCAATGCATCTTGCAAAGTACGCAGTTCAAACAGATTGAAGTCTTTTTCCACCAGTCCAAGTTTGTTAATTATAAAATCAGCTGTCGACTGGCGCGAAGCAGTCTCATTTCTTTGATAATAACTCTCACTATCCGATTTCAAAAGATGCTCGATTATCTGGGCACGCTTCGGCAGTGTGGCAGGATCGACTTTGGAAGTGCCCTTAACGATACGCGGCCATTGTCTTATAATCGACTTCCTCAACTGAGGGCTCACACTTTGAGCGCTTGTCGAGACCCATTGTTTTACTTGTTCTCTAGTTGAAGATCTTCTGATGCTGGGTAACCAGTCAAACTTGAGCTCATCGGCTGAAAGCGCCGGTCTCAATAAACGCAAAACTTCGCCGGCGTTGTCTCCAAACATCTGGATCGCTTTGAATGCACCAAGCACACCTGAATACTTGGAGTCGGCAAGCAATCTGGAAATCTGGCGGCTGTCTTTTCGGGCAACAGCTTCAACAAGATCATTTCTGAAACGGCGGGGAACTTTCAATTCAGTCAAAAGTGCATAAAAAGCCGGCATTGAAAAATCTTTCAGCGAATCGGCACTGACTAAATATCTCAGTCGATTGCTGTATCTTTGATTCCACTGGTAGTCTGCAATAGCCGACAAAATTGCTTGATCTTGAAGGCTTAAATCCGGACGGGCAATATTCACTGCCAGGTCTGTGCGTTCCAAATTCCCAGTTCGCTGTATATAACCCAACTGTTCAGCTCTATTTTGTTCGAATAAATCTTTGTTCTGCTTCAGATGAGATTTGATATCGCCCCTGGCATTGGCAAATTTATTTTTGAACCAGTTCCAGGCTTGAGTTGTCGCAGCTATTTCCTGCTCGAGCTTCAATCGGCGGGCCGAAACATCCGCTATCGTGGTATCAGTGCTCAGCCCGCGCACTAATTCGACTGGAAGCGAGG
>CAZEQP010000732.1:0-2424 GCA_964514345.1 uncultured Candidatus Obscuribacterales bacterium | reverse complement strand
CGATGAAATCAACCATTTGAGACAACTCATTCAATTCTGCAGAAACCTTTTCAAAAATTAAAGGCCGCATGATTTTTATTACAATTTTTGCGCCGTTCAATTTTGTAGCAAGATGTGTTTGGGTAAATACCGAGCTGGAGAATGGCTCATAGTCCGACTGAATAATTTGTACGTCTCTTTGCCAAACTCTGTTTGCAAAATGTTGTCGATTTCTTATTTGCTGATTACAGGCAGAGTTGTTCCTACTTTTTGCAAAGCTTCGACATAAGCTAGAGGCAGTAAGTCAGTTCGCTTGGAAAGAAGCTGGGCAATTCTTGTGAAAGCCGGACCGAGAGCCTCTATGTCACAAGACAAGTCATCTAGTTTAATCTGGTCCCGTGTATTTTTCGAAAAACTACGTGCGTTATTTTCTGCATGCAAAATTTCGGGAATTCCTAACTTTTATACGGCATCCGGGTTAGCGTATTTAAAGACGAGAAAAGCTACATCTTTGAAATTTTTCACCTAGCTTGCCGGAAGTAATTCTTGCATGTCATTGGTCCCTACAAACACAACCGATAACGGTTATGTTAGATCGGTTGTAAGTATGCGGACTGTTCGCTAGAATCGGATTTTTGTCATCATAACTTGCATAGCTTAAGTAAGGTCAATTAAGGCCCGGCAGTCTGGAACTGGGCAATTCTCTTCTTCCGCCCCGAACACATCCGTTATCGGTTATGTTTTTTATGGGAGCTTCTTGGCCGCCGCCAGGTCTTTTTCAGCCAGATCTATTTTGTTCAGTGCTCTGTAAGCTTCAGCACGTCTTTTGAGGGCGTCTGAACCAGCTCCCAGACTTATCGCCTGACTCAAATCTTTCACGGCGCCCTGGAAATCTTTTGCACCAATGCAGGCAATTCCGCGCATTTTCCAGAAGGTTGAATCTTTACGATCCATTTCAATCAATCTACTGTAATCGCCTATAGCTTCAGAGTAGTTTTTCAGAATTAAATTAGACGATGCTCTGGACTCCAAAAGATTGTCATCTTTAGGATTCTGCTTGATGAGTTCGGAAAGAATTTGAATTGCTTCTTTATGTTTGTTAAGTCCTTTGTAGACTCTTGCCAGTTCATACAAATAATCAGCCCGTCCGTTGGTGATTTCAGCCATTTTTTTGTAATCGCTGGCACTTTTCGCTAGTTCTTTTGCGCTGTTGTAAGCAATCGCTCGTGTTTCATAAGCCGGAATGTATAAACTATCAAGACTTATCGCCTGTGTGCAATCGGCTATCGTCTTTTCAAAATTGTTTTTTTCCAGGTATAATTTCGCCCTCTCAACCAGGACATCTTTCAGTTTGATCAAAACTCTTTCCCAGTTGGATATTTTTAGATTGTGTGGACAAAAAGGTTCAAAAGTCCAATAGATAACCTTGGAGCCAGGCTTTTTGTCTAATATTTGGGAGAGGTCGGCAATACTTTTATCCAGCTGACGCTTCTTCTTGTATGCTTGAGAGCGCAGCCAAAGCGCCTTAAGTTCAAGTGATTTGTCGTTGGCCAGAACCGTATTCAGGTTGGTGAATGCTTTGTCTTCCATTCCCAGTTTTATGAGAATATGCGCCCGGGCAAGTGGAATCAAAAAATTTTTCGGCTCTTCTCTGGCTCTGCTGTTCAAATCTTTAACAAAAAATTTGCGGCGTTCATCAGAAAGGCTTAAAACTGCTTGTGTAGTCCAATATGATTTTTCGGCTTCGTAATACAAAGTGTCCGCTTCTTTGGTTTTTCCAAGTTTTCTAAGCGCTTGAACACGGTTTGTTTGTATTGTGGAATCATCCGGTAAAAAGGTTGCCAGTTTATTCAGATCATTGAGAGCCAGCGGCAATTTATTTGTATTCAAATAAAAGTACGAACGTCTGTTCAATGCCGAGATATTGTACGGATCAATCGAAAGCAGTTTATTGCAGTTTTTCAAAACTGAATTGTAATCTCTGAGATACACATCGACGTAAGTTAACAGTTCAAGGGCGGGAACGCTGTTTGGTGAGTTTTGCAGGATCTTGTTGAGCAAAATATGTGCACCGGGCAAATCGTCTTTGCAAATGAGTTCTTTCGCTTCGATTATTTTGGCATCTTCATAAACACGTACTTCTCCTGCCCATGCCTTTGTTGCACCTAAAAGAAGAGTAGAAAATGCAAAAAAAATACTGATAAATCTGTTAGCAAATGACATTTTTACTTGTCCGGTTCAGCTGTGTTGGAAGCCTCAATATACGTAATTTCAGAAGAGTGTTTTATTTCGGGGTGATTGATTTTTTTAAGATAAAACTCTTCGGCAATGATTATGGAAATAGTGGCTATCGGTACAGCAATCAGCGCTCCAGGCAGTCCCATCAAACTTCCTCCAATCAAAATGGAGAATAAGACAAGAAGGGGATCCAGTTCCACTGCATTT
>CAZEQP010000731.1:0-2426 GCA_964514345.1 uncultured Candidatus Obscuribacterales bacterium | reverse complement strand
GAGCCAACAGCATCGATAAGATTGGTCGCGACGGCACTCGTTCGGCTTTTGCCACAGGCGGCTATTTGAAGGGACCTGTCGGTCTGACTGCAGACGATACCGGCAATATATATGTAGCAAATTACAAAGCAGGGACAATTGTTCGAATCACCCCGGCCGGAATTGCTTCAGTCATCGCCACCGGTTTCAGAGGTCCCTACTACCTGACACTGGATAAAAGCGGCAACTTATTTGTCAGCCAGCAGGAAGACAATTCTATTTTGAGAGTTTCGCTTCCGCAGGCGGTTCAAGCCACAAGCCAGAAATAACTTATGGCTGAACTGAAAAAAGGAAGTTTTTCTCCTTTCCGCCGTTCGCTCCAGAGGTGGACAGCCAGAAACGCTATTATTGGTTTTCACAAATGGACCCACGGCATTGAAATAATCGGACGAGAAAATGTGCCTGAAGGTCCTTGCATTGTAGTCGGAAATCACATTTCTGATTTCGACCCGCCCTTGCTTTGTGCCGCCACAGATAAGCAAATGGCATTTCTTTCCAAGAAAGAACTCTTCTCGGAGAAAGCCTGGTTCACCTGGCTTATTGAATTGTATGGGGCCATACCTATAGATAGAGAAAAGCCGGAAAAATCTACAATCAAGAGCATCAAAAAAATCATCAAAGACGGCTGGTGCCTCGGCATGTTCATAGAAGGGACCAGATCGCGCATTCCCGGGCAAATGGGACCGCCGCATACAGGTACTGCATATTTTGCTAAATCAAATAATGTACCGATACTACCGGTTGGTATTTCAGGAACAAACCAGAAAGGCAAAAAAGTCACTTGCAAGATAGGTAAGCCCATTTACGCTTCAGATGACCTGGAGAAAACTACCTGGGAAGTAATGGAAGCATTGTCTGAATTGACCGGGGATAAATTGCCCGAACGCAAAATTGCTAAGCACTAAATAGGCACCTGTAAGGCTTTGAGTTGAAGATGTATGCGAAATATATCGATTTTGCCCGGTTTAGTGGTGATTTTACGAAGGGAGTGGGAAAACCACCAATTGGTTTTCAGGGGGCAAATTCATAAACTAAAAACATCGAGAGCAACTCGAGACGATTCTAAAGACAACTAAAGAACAACCCCAAGTCACAACCCGTTATTAAGTCCCACAGTCAATCAAGCGTAAGCGAGGCCCCCAATGAGCATGTTTAGAAACCCAGCAGACGAAGATACTCTTTGCCAAGTACTCAAAGCATACGTTGAAGAATGGGGTCCGGAAAACGTGATCGTATCCGTTCCCAAACAATGGATGGAGTACAGCGCCAACAACCTCGGTCGCGTCAGACTCGAGTTCTCCACTCAAGACACAGTGTCTATCCGCGTCGAGTATGACTTCGTCAGATTGAAATATGATGTGGCTCTGGCAGCTGCATAAAACCAACAAGTTTTTTTTCACGGCAATCACAACAAAAATTGGGCTCACTGAGCCCTTTTTTGTTTTATGATTTAGTCTATGGAAAAAAAATCAGACGAAACCTGGCTGCAAAAAAATAGAACCTTAGTGTCTGCGGTAGTTTGTATCGGAACTTATCTGGCTGTCACGAATGTTCTTGGTGAAATGAAAAAAGCCAGAACAGGAACGGCTGTTGCACCGCCGGCTCAAATTGAACCATCTCCCGGAACCCCCGCTTCTCAATCCAGCCCGCCTTCTGCATCTATTGCCGCGCCTAATACTGCAACACCTGTTGTACCTGAAGCTGCTGCCCCTGCCGCCGCATCGGAGGCACCAACCAGAGACATTGATTTTGGTCCTTATATGGCCGAAACTCAGCGCCGCATAAAGAAAAACTGGAAACCACCTTCCGGAGTCCATTCGGTGCAAGTCATTTTTAAAGTGCATCAGAATGGAAAAATTTCAGATGTTCACTTGAAAAATATGGTCGGGGATGTGGTCAAAGATCTCGCCGCCATGAAAGCGGTGATGGACACACAGCTTCCGCCCTTGCCTGAAGGCTCCCCTGATAGTGTAGATATTCAAATGACTTTTGATTGGAAACTGGTTCCAGGAAAAAATCCATAAATTTCTGACTGAATTTTGGACCAACTGCTCTTATAGCGTAATCGACCTAAAAAAGGGCACTAAAATAGGTTTATTACACTATAAAGGTACCTTTTTAGGTCGATTACTTAGGCAGCCATTCTTCTATATTGTTCAAGCATGGCGGTGCATTGTCTGGCTGGGATTTGTTTGGTGGCAAGAGCCTGTGCCAGCTGATAAATTCCCACCAGAGCGTCTTCTTTTACTACTTTCAATTCACAACAGACTTGATACATGCTGTGCACTTCAAGCACAGAAACTTCAGCGCAGAAGAGCCAGTCGTCCAGATTCAGATTGCCTGAACCAAGAAGCAAATTGACGAAAATGCGCTCTTGAGTGTTAATT
>CAZEQP010000730.1:0-2427 GCA_964514345.1 uncultured Candidatus Obscuribacterales bacterium | reverse complement strand
GCCGCCCTCAGAGACATGGTGCGCGAGACTAAAGTGGATCTGAAAAAACTCATTCATCCCCTTTTCATTATCGAAGGCGCCGGCAAAGATAAGAAAAATCCCATAAACTCGATGCCTGGTTTTTGCCAGCAGTCAATTGATTCAGCTCTATTTGAACTGGAGCACATACAAAGCCAGGGACTGGGCTCAGTAATACTCTTTGGTATTCCAGAAGAGAAAGACACCGAAGCCAGCCAGTCTTTTTCCGAAAACGGAATTATCCAGAAAGCCATTTCCACTTTCAAAAAAGAATTTCCGGATCTGGTCGTAATAGCCGACACTTGCCTTTGTGAATATATGAGCCATGGGCATTGCGGAATAGTTTGCGACGGAAAGGTCGACAATGACTCAAGTCTCACCATTCTAGCTAGAGCAGCACTGGCTCAAGCCAGAGCCGGGGCAGACATTATCGCACCGTCCGACATGATGGACGGTAGAGTGGCTGTCATCCGGCAAACACTGGATGAAAACGGATTTTCCAATACACCAATAATGGCGTACAGCGCTAAGTTTGCCTCCGCCTTTTACGGACCATTCCGTGAAGCCGCTCAATCCGCGCCGCAGTTCGGCGATCGTAAAAGTTATCAAATGGACCCGGCCAATGCTCGCGAAGCCATGCGTGAAATCGAACTGGACATAATGGAAGGTGCAGACATTGTCATGGTCAAACCCGCCCTCCCCTATCTTGACGTCATCCATGCTACGCGACAGATGACCGATTTGCCGGTGGCGGCATACAACGTGTCGGGTGAATACGCCATGGTCAAGGCGGCCAGCGCCAACGGTTGGATAGACGAAAAACGAGTGGTGGAAGAGATCTTAACTTCGATTACAAGAGCTGGAGCCGATTTGATTATTACCTATCACGCCAGAGATTTTGCTCTCTGGTCACAAAATAAAGCGTGAACCCGGAAAAGGGTATATTCACTGTAAGTTAGAGGAAACAAGGGAATGAAAACCAGCACGGCTTATCAAATCAGCTTCGCCAATCCTTTTGCCGATTTGTATCTGGACAAAGAAAATGGTGAATTTGCTTTGGATTTCCGCCGACAGGAAATTACTGTTTATCTCAATCACACTCAGTATCAAGCTCTTGTACTTTTGGTTCAGCAAAGCATGGAGGACGAAAGTTTCCTGGAACTTTTGAACTGGCAACAAGATCCTCTACAGTGCGAAGAATCGCATCTAATAGAAGTTTGCGGACTGGAACACATTGTATGCATGTCCTGCACTCCAGCTTGCGAAAGAGTAAAGTTGACTTTCGATATCGGCGTAGCCATTGACCTTTCTTTTGCCGACTATCAAGGTCTAGCCCAATTGATAAAAGAAGCACAAGCAGACCTGGAATGGCGGCGTGAGCTCTTAAAATGGAATATTTCAGATAATGGCAACGACTTCGCCCTGGGTGCTCAAGACTGACTAACTCCATTAGACTGCGAAAATGAACCGATATCGGTTCATTTCTGTAGCTGATATCGGGTCTGGTGCCTGACTTGGGCGAAAGACGCCTCTTTTTGAAAGTGTTATAGTTGTTTATGATAGTAATTGACATCCGACTGCCAGATCTGGCGTATTTCGTCTATAATGGGCCCTTACAGATCGTTGGGTGCGGCGAAATCCGATGAACCTGGTCAGAGGGGAAACTCAGCAGCCATAAGTTGTGCATTTCGGGTGTATCCAGCGATCTGAAAAAATTATCGGTAAAGTACGAGCAGCAGCAATAAATGACTAATAAAGATGCTAAAACCAATTCAAGCACCAAGGATTCCGACAACGGAAATCTAGACTCAGAACAGCATTCCGGGGAACCCAAATATCTACTTGGCCAGATATTATTAGACCTGGGCTACATCACCGTATACCAATTGGACGAAGCTCTTAGCATCCAGAAAAATGACTCAGTCGCCGGAAAAGACAATAAGCCCCTGGGACAAATCCTGCTGGAGTTAGGATATTGCGGTCCCAATCAGTTAATAAGAGCCATCCAAGTTCAAGTCGAGCTGAGAAAAAAGGCCGAAAGCAAATAAAAAAGAAGCTAAACTTCTTAATATAGAGGTGGCTTCTTGGGAATAACTGGCAAATTAATCTTCTTCTTTATCATCGTGATAATGTTCATGATGCTTGGTTGGACTTGCAGTTCTTCTCTTACTGAGTATGTTCAGACAAGACTTACAGCAGACCGAAAAATCGGCATAACCGCAAGAAAAATGGCGGAAGACTTCAAAGTAGTCATGTCCATGTGCAAGAGATTGGCAGGACAACTTGTTGCCGATTCCGGTTTCAAAAGCGCCGCTCTCAAAAAGAATCCCAGTTCAGTAAGCGATGAAATGAATAGATTTCAAGGAGGCGAAGTTCGCCGAGAACAAGCAGCCGGAGAAGCCGAAGTTT
>CAZEQP010000729.1:0-2435 GCA_964514345.1 uncultured Candidatus Obscuribacterales bacterium | reverse complement strand
ATGATTTCTTTTTTCAATCGAACCAGCATGCGATTAAAAGGCTGTTTTTCAGAAAGACTTTCTTTGATGTTTAAATCTGAGAAACGATTTTCAAACAAAGGATTATGAATAAGAAAATTGAGAAAAGAGCTAATTTGCTCCCGCTCACCGGCTATGAATAAATTGATGCCTTCCGGGGCAAGCAAAATGGTGCCTTTAAGATTTAAATTGTCACAGTACTCTTTAAGCGCGACTCGCCATGCAGAGTGAAATTGAACGGGAATTTCGACGAATTTATATGCGGCTATATTGAGGAAATTCACGGGACAAATTATTTGACGCCGACTTTGGACAGGCGGTCGGTGAAAATATCTTTCCAGGAATCTTTGGCTATATTGCCGCCGCAAACCACAACGGCAACTTTTTCGCGCGGTTTAAAATTGATGATGCGGCGGGAAACGGCTGCCACAGCGCAGGCGGCGGCACCCTCTATAAGCATGCCTTCGTTTTCGAAAAAGTCATATATGGTGGCGGCAATTTCAGCTTCGTCTACAAGTACCCACTCGTCTACAAGTTCGCGCACCAAAGGAAATGTGATTGAATCGGAATCCAGATTGCCTGAAAGACTGTCTGCCAGTGTTGGTTCGATCATGCAATTGGTGATGCGTCCCTGCTGGCAGGCTTTATACATGGCTGGTGTGCTGGCTGCCGCTACGCCTACGATGCGACAAGAGGGATTGATTGTTTTTGCCGCGGTGGCGATGCCGCTTATAAGTCCGCCGCCTCCGACTGCCACCACAATGGTGGAAAGTTTGGGAACTCGCTCGAACATTTCCAGAGCCAGTGTTCCCTGCCCGCATATTACTTCGGGATTATTGTAGGGCGAAACGTATAATCCCTTTTTCTCTTGAGCCAGACGTTTGGCGAATTGCTCGGTTTCGACGGCGTCATCACCATGCTTGATGATGGCCACATTATATTGATTGAGCTTTTTTAGCTTGAGTGGATTTTTTTTGGCGATGCTTTCAGGCAGGCAGACTGTGGCTTCACGGTCGGTGAAGTGGGCGGCTTGAGCCACTCCCAGGGCGTGATTGCCCATAGAGGCGGTGAAAATTTTGGAGATGCCTTTCTCCCGCGCCCAGCCAAGAGCATTTAGCGCTCCGCGTAATTTGAATGAGCCGGTGTTTTGAATATTCTCTAATTTAAGCCAGACTTCCGCTTTTGAAACTTCGCTCAGCCACGGGCTTTTAGCCAGCGGCGTTTCCAGCACGAATCCTTTTATACGCTTTCTGGCAACGAGCACATCACTGATACTTACTCTTGTGCTTGTCACCTTGTTCTCGCGTATATATCTTGTGGATGGTGTTGATTAAAAAAAATGGAGCGGGTAGCGGGAATCGAACCCGCGTGTGCAGCTTGGAAGGCTACCGTTCTACCATTGAACTACACCCGCATAGCCCAGACTATACCAAAGAATTATAACACATGAACATAAGTACATCTAATTCCGGTCATTTCGGACACTTTTTGCCTTGATCGCGCAAGACCTCAATGATATCTTAATGTTGTTGTTAAGACGCCGGTACGACTCCCCGAAAGGGAAGACAGCCGGTGATTGTGAGGTTTTTTTGAATCATGAGCGAAGGCGTCGCGGTTAACAATTTCAATGTCAGCATCCTTACTAATAAGGAATCGGTCCAGCAAAATGTTCAGTCATTTGACCCAAACCTGAATCAGATTCCGGAAGCCCAAATTTCTGCAGCTCAAATTCATCCAACTCAAATTCAGCCAGCTCAATTTCCTGCCGTTCATATACAAGTAGCTGAACATATTGAGGCTCTCCAGCCCTACAAGCCGGGCCGCCCGCCTACAGAACTGATGAAAGAGCTTGGAATAGATCGTCTTGTCAACCTGGCTTCAAACGAAAATTCTTATCCGCCGCCTGAAAGTGTCTTGAAAGCTATATCCGACACTATGGTCAATCTCAATCGTTATCCGGATGCCGGTGGTCTTTTACTCAAAACAAGACTGGCTGAAAAATACAATCTCAAGCCGGAAAATGTCTGTCTTGGCGCCGGATCTGAAAGTATTCTTGGCAGCACAATCAGAGCTTTCTTGCATGGCGATGAAGAATTGCTGACTTCGCAGGGGACTTTTATTGGTCTTTATGTTCTCGCCAATGCAAAAGGCGCAAAACTACAGACGGTGCCACTCAAGGATTACGCTTTCGATCTGGATGCGATTCTTGGCGCAGTGAGCAGCAAGACCAAAATTATTTATCTGTGCAACCCGAACAATCCTTCAGGCACCATATTCAGTCGTGCTCAATTCGAAAGATTCATCGCTAGAGTGCCGCAGAATGTGCTGGTTATAGTGGATGAGGCTTATCATGAATTTGCCGAAGGCAATCCTGATTTCCCCAGCACTGTTGATTACAAACTGCCCAATGTCCTGAC
>CAZEQP010000728.1:0-2448 GCA_964514345.1 uncultured Candidatus Obscuribacterales bacterium | reverse complement strand
GACAACGGCGGCGATGAGGACCCATTCCATTGTTGTTCTCCTTGAGTTGAAATTTAGATTGTTAGGTTTGTTCAGTATTCCAGTGGCAAGAACAAGTTCCTGTACAACTTCTACCAGTGTTAACCGGGAAAAGGGATCAGGTTTTCTTGTTAGAAAGACAGAAACTGTGTGGTAATTACTTCAAAGGGAGGAGAAAAGAAATAGGACCACAGCCTAGTGCGCCTGCGTCGGCAAACTCAAGAACGAAATCTAATCATATAATTAAGATGGCCGATGTCATGATCAATTTAGTACCGCAACAATTAGCGCAAGGCGCGCAGCTACTGACATCCGGGGTTTTTGTGAATGCGTTTTACTATATCTTTTAATAATATGGCGTGAAAAAGTGGAGAGTGAAACTGCCTCTGACAGCAGTTTCTCTCCCCTTCAAGAGCGCCGGGGAAGCTTTTAAACACTTCCACCAGCGGCTCTAGTCTTGCAGGTTCAGCAAATCTTGGGTTTGCGGCGATTGAGCTCATCGATCAGGACAAGCTCAAGCGGCACGTTGCCCAACAGTTCCTCCCTGTTGTACTTGCGGTAGCACCGGATTGCTCCGACGCAGACCAGGAGGCAGGCTACGGTTGCCGGTCCGGCCAGGCTCAACTTCGGCAGGAAGAAGCCGATGAAGAGTGCAAGGCCGATGGCAGTCGATATTCCCAGGCTTGCGGCAGGAATTTCTCGCTTCAAGCCGGTATGACCTGCCCTGAGGAAACTGAACGAGGCGAATGCAGCAGTACAAATGCCGCACCAGGACAGGGCGAGGGTCGCCACCACAAACCATGCCAACTTCGACGAGATCATCGTCAGAAGACCCAGCACGACCAGAGCGACAAGAAGCCCCCAGAAGCACTTCTCGAATGTGGAGTGTTTCTGCACAGGTTAGTTCCCTTTACTGAGTTGAAGATGATTTCTCGGGCTCCTGCTAAACACCGAGAAGTTTTTCGCCCGCCCGCTTGCGACGAATGAGGAAGGTGAACAAGGCGGCCGCGACTGCGATGCCCAGCAAGAATTGATTTGCCAGGTCCAGTCGTGGGAAGGCGAAGTTCAGGCACAAATTGATCAGCATCGGCAGTGCGAAGCCGATGGCTGCTGCAGGAACGATGGCTTCCAGGCCGCTGCGGCCCCGGTCTTGGAACCACAGATAGGAGAGGCCGGCTCCCATGACGGCAAGCTCAGCGAAGAATGCCGTCATCAGAACGAAGAAGCCGAGGTCGAAGGACATTCGGAAAAGAAGTGCACCCACCGTGATGATGACGAGGAGGATGTAGAACAACTTCTGGTTTTCGCTCATTTTCCGCATGTTCGATTTTTTCCTCTATTGGAGTTTACTTTCGATCCCGACCCAATCGAGCCTGCACTGGTGCAAGCGAAAAGAGTCACATCTGGAAGCTAGTTCTTTAGGGAGTTTGTCTGGAAGGAAGGATCGAAAGAATACTTTCTGTTTATAGTAAACAGTCGCATTAAGCCAAGTTAAACTTGAGTCTTTTCGGGTCCAGTTCAAGCTTTTTATCTATCAGAAGCTCATGAGTTGAGCAGTCACATGAAAAATGGTAATAGTTCGCGAAGCTCTCACAATAAGACTAGACTGAATATGCGTCTGAACACTCATCCAAGATCAGTTTAGCTTCCCATTTTTATGCGCCACCATATTTGGTATCATTCGCGCCGCTATGGACTGGAAGTTGCAATTTTTTTGGTAAATCACTTTCTATATAAATGATTAAAATCACTTTGCCAATATTTTGCTCGTCTTTTCAGAAAAATGCGCAAAATTGGCATCTTCAGCCAATTGTAAAGTTGTGCTAGGCGCACTAGTTGCAAGCCCCGAATGAG
Organism: uncultured Candidatus Obscuribacterales bacterium; assembly: GCA_964514345.1. Classification (GTDB taxonomy): domain Bacteria; phylum Cyanobacteriota; class Vampirovibrionia; order Obscuribacterales; family Obscuribacteraceae; genus Aved-18. Next base: position 576 of record CAZEQP010000728.1, on the reverse strand, counting down.
CGCCGCTTAAGCAAGCTAATATTAACAGGTACTAATGCAAATTCAATTCCAATCTATCTGAGATCGGCTTCATCTGCCAGTCATGCTGTCGCATAACTTCGCTAAGTATCAAGCAATTTGATAAGAGTCCAGATTACACGCCATTTATGAGAGCGGTTAAATCATTTTCTTTCTGCTCTTGTTAGTTATAAGGTCAAAGATACTTCTGCAGATCTTTATCTGGCCTTGGTTTCAAGAGCTTATACATTATAAAACGGCGATAATGTTATATAGCGCAAAAAAGTAACACCTCGAATATTAGCTCGAGCTTATAAAACCCAGTGTTTATTAGTGTTTTTACACTATGTTCTTCCCCTCCCCATATGTAGGGTCGAGATATCTTTTCACATTCTCTTAAGGATGTTTTGAAATTAACCGGAACTCTTGAAGCAGTCGTAAAAACCAGTTCTCTTTCTTCCCAGACTTACGGGCAGATGGACTGTCGGTTCCTTCAGAGTTCCTAATGTTCACCCCTAACCTCAATGGAGGCAGAACACATGTCAGGTCTAGCATCACTTCAGTTTGCTAAGCCTTTGT
>CAZEQP010000727.1:0-2449 GCA_964514345.1 uncultured Candidatus Obscuribacterales bacterium | reverse complement strand
AACAAGATTTCTGATTATTTCGGACACTTCGTCCATGTCGGCGCGGTCCAGACCGTAGTGAGTGACTATGCGTGCGTAGCGATTGGGAATGGCTGATACCAGTACTCCTTGAGCGCGCAATTGTTTGTAAAAGTCGGATTTGATTTCGGCGGGCAATTTCAGATCAAAAAAGATCATATTGGTCTGAACACCGGCTTCGTCCAATTTAATCACCGGAATCTCAGCCAACTTTGATGCCAGATAGCGGGCATTGTCATGGTCTTCTTGCAAGCGTGCATACATATGATCAAGAGCATAGTCGCATGCTGCAGCAAGAACTCCTGCCTGACGCATGCCGCCGCCCAGAGCTTTGCGGGCGCGACGTGCGCGATTTATAAAATTGGTGGTGCCGCAAACAATCGAACCGACCGGTGCCGCCAGACCTTTGGAAAAGCAGAGCTGCACGCTGTCCACATGTTTGCAAAATGCGCTCAAAGGCTGGTTCAAAGCTATAGCGGCATTAAAAAGGCGGGCGCCATCAAGATGCACGAGCATTTTATGCTTGAAAGCAATTTCTTTTACTTCGCTCATATATTCAGGTTTAAGTACTTTTCCATCCTGAGTATTTTCCAGGCAGATTACTTTTGAAATCGGGCAGTGCACATCATCCATGCGAATGGCATTGGAGATGTCTTCCAGTTTTAGACTGCCGTCAATTTGATTTTCCAGCGCGTAAGTGTTCACTCCTGCAAGTGATGCTGCGCTTCCTTGCTCCCAGGCGAATATATGCTGTTTTTTTCCCACTATGATTTCATCGCCGCGATGAGTGTGCGCCATGATTGAAACCATATTGCCCTGAGTTCCGCTTGTTACGAATAAGGCAGATTCTTTGCCGGTGAGCGCGGCGCATTTTTCTTCCAGTGCATTTATGGTAGGATCTTCGCCATAAACATCGTCTCCCACCGGTGCGGCTGCCATGGCTTGACGCATTTCATCACTAGGTACGGTCACTGTGTCGCTGCGCAAGTCGAATATCTTTTCGGTCATATATTTTACTCCCGACTGACTTTTTCAATAGTCTTTTGAAATTGCATTAGATTTTCAGGATCGTCGCTGATGATTCCATCCACTTCCAGTTTCATCAAACGAGACCATTCACGTTCGGTGTTGGCCACCCAGGTAAATACTTTTACTCCGCCTTCTTTTGCTTCTGCAAGTACTTCTTCATTGACATGATCTTTCTGACAGTGAAAAAAAGTGGCGCCCAGATCACGGCAATATTCAGATATCGAATATGGTGCGCCGACCATGAGCAATGCGGTGTTTATGCGCCCTTTCAATTTTTTCAATATACGGTGATCAAATGAGCTGACCACTACTTTGTCATGGTCGTAATTTTCAAGCAAAGCAAGCAGATCTTCTTCAATGTCTTCGTAGCTGTGCGGAAGATTTTTTATTTCGATATTGAGTGTAACCTGACCGGAAACAAGATCCAGCACTTCTTGCAGTGTCGGCACTTTCTCTTCTTTAAAAGCAGCATCGAACCAGGACCCTGCACTCAAACGTTTTATTTCATCCAGGCTGCATGAAGCCACCTGTCCGAAACCATTAGTGGTGCGGGACAATTCTTGATCGTGAAAAACTATAAGCTCGCCTGATTGCACTCTTTGAATATCTAGCTCGATGGCGTCCACACCGGCTTTTAGACTCTGTCTGAAAGCTGCCAAAGTATTTTCGGGAGCCCAGACTTTGCCTCCGCGGTGTGCAATTACAGAGGGAAAGCTCATTAAATGATATCTAGAGTTTTTTGCGGTTTTATAAAGCCCATGTCGATGGTCACGACGAGTTTGGGCGGTTTAACTTCTATGCGTTCAAGCGGAACTTCAAGACCATGTTCCACTCCCAAAAGTCCTCTGATGTTTTTCAAAACTAAAATGTTTTTTTCAAGCGCTACTTCAAACTTCATCTCGTTTTCTTTTTTGATGGTGATGTCGCCCAGTTTTTCTTTAGTGGGACCTTCGTTTGAAATTTTTATGACATTGGACTGGCGGACGATTTTTGTCACTTGAGCGGCAATGGCCTTGATGATTTGAGGAATATTTTCAGTGCTGCCGAATGTTTCAAGCAAAGCCTTATTCATGACGCTTCCGTCCAGAGCCTCGTTTTCCGGACGCTGGTGCAAGAAATTGATCACACCTGAAAAAGGATCTGAGGAGCCGTGCACTATGCGCTTGGCGTCTTCAATAATTGTTTGCTCGTCGACGGATAAATGTTCAGCAGTCACATTCAGGTCCTCTTAAATAAGTAGACTGGAAATTTTACTACATTTAACCTGGAGCAATTAGCACATTTTAAGTAAGCTATAAGCTTGATGTTTGCTCATTTTGGGTTAATTCAGCCCGGTTGTGCGGCGAAGATGCTCTAAAATACTTTGATTCAGAGGAACCAGTATTTTGCCGACGCATCAAGA
>CAZEQP010000726.1:0-2453 GCA_964514345.1 uncultured Candidatus Obscuribacterales bacterium | reverse complement strand
CGTTGTTAAAGGCGGATCGCAAGGCGCCGAAAGATTCATGACCGCGACCAAGTTGTTCTCTCTTGCCGAGAGCCTCGGCGGTGTCGAATCACTCATGTGCCACCCATCAACAATGACTCACGGTTCCATCCCCAAAGAAGATCGTGAAGCCCGTGGTATCGTCGATGGTTTGGTGCGTCTTTCAGTCGGCATCGAAGATGTGGAAGACCTGCTTGAGGACATCAAAACAGCACTGGCAAAAATAAGCGCCGTACCTGCCTAATAAAAAGGAATAACAATTTGAAGGCAGCAAAATTAATAGCATCAATATTATTTTTGGGCTGCCCGCTGTTATTCAGTTCGTGCAGTTCTAATTCAGACTCGCGTAGTCAGACACCGATGATTTGTGTCACCGGTTCTGACACCATGGACAATTTGCTTTCAGCCTGGTCTAAAGACTTCATGCATGAAAAGCCTGCTGCTCCTGTTTCGCTCACACTGGTCAGCACCGGAACCGGAATCAATTCACTGATTGAAAAAAACAGCGATATGGCTGCCGCTTCGCGTGAAATGCTTGATTCTGAAAAATCAGAGGCGAAAACCAAAAATGCCAAATTGAAAAAGGTAATGGTGGCAAAAGACTTCATTGCCGTAGTGACAAATTCAGCCAATCCCATAAACGAATTGAGCCTTGAACAGCTAGCTTCCATTTTTTCCGGTCGCACCAAAAAATGGGAAGAGCTAAACTCAAAATATAAAGGTGATATCATTCCTGTGATGCGCGAGCCTGATGCCGGCTCTACTAAATTCTTTTTGTCCCATCTGGCAAAGTTAGAGGGTAAAGAAGTAAAGCCGGCAGCTACTGCAAAAGCAGTAAGCTCGAATGAAACAATAATCGATGATGTTTCAGCCAATAAAATGGCAATCGGCTTTGTGGCTGTGCCTTACACACATGCCGAGTGCAAAACCAAAATTATCAAAATCAAAATGAAAGGTGCGGCAAAAGGTCTTGAGCCTGTAGCATCTGAGCCGAATTATCCTTTGATTCGCCCCCTGTACTTCTTTTATGATGAAAATGCTAAGAAGGAAGTGAAAGACTTTATCAATTACTGTACAGGTGAGCGCGGACAAAATCTGGCTAAACGCAAAGGCTTTGCACCGCCCAGTTCTCACGAAGTGTCGCAAGAGACTTAATCATGGCATCCAGAAGTTTTTTAGATACACTCAAAGAAAAGGTCATCATCTTCGATGGTGCCATGGGCACGTCAATTCATTCTTTGAATTTGACACTAGACGATTATCTCAATTATGAAAACTGTCCTGAAATATTAGTAGTAAGCAAACCCGACGCCATTAAAGAAATTCACGCTACATATTTTGATGTCGGCTGCGACATAGTCGAAACTGATACATTTGGCGGCTCACCTGTTGTGCTTGCCGAATTTGATTTACAAGACAGAGCTTATGAATTAAATAAAAAAGCAGCTGAGATTGCCCGCGAAGTAGCCTCCAGTTATACAGATAAACCAAGATATGTTTCAGGTTCAATTGGTCCGACCACAAAATTGCCATCGTTAGGACATATAAGTTTCAAAGCTATGCGCGACGCTTATGCAGAACAAGTGCGCGGTCTTATAGATGGCGGTGTGGATTGTTTGCAATTTGAAACCGGACAAGATTTGCTCCAGGCTAAGGCAGCTATTTTAGCCATGCTTGATACGATGAAATTTTTAGGCAAACGCATTCCTATAATTACGCAAGTCACAATCGAAGCACCACCTATGGGGACAATGCTTGTAGGCTCGGATATCTCTGCCGCGCTGACAACCTTGCAAAATTTTGATATTGATGTCATAGGTATAAATTGTGCCACCGGTCCAAGTGAAATGCTTGACCCTGTTAGATACTTATGCGGCAATACATCCAGATATGTTTCGGTGTTGCCAAACGCCGGTCTGCCTGAAAATATAGGCGGTCAGACTGTTTATAAACTTACTCCTGATGAGCTTGCCGCCTCATTGAAAAGATTCGCCCTTGAAGATGGTGTCAATATCATAGGCGGATGTTGCGGCACCACACCCGCTCATTTGAAAAAGGTGGTGGAAGCAGTCGGTGAAATTGCTCCTAAAAAGCGCAACCCCATAAACACTCCGGCTGTAGCCAGCATTTATACAAGTGTGCCACTAGAAATAGACCAGCCGCCACTAATTGTTGGTGAGCGCACTAATACAAATGGCAGCCGCCTGTTCAAACAACTTCTTGAAAAAGAAGACATGGATGGCATGGTCAATATGGCTCGCGAGCAGGAGCATGAAGGCGCGCATTTATTAGATGTCTGTACCGCCTATGTCGGTCGTGATGAAGTAGGCGATATGACCCGCTTTATTGAAAAGCTCAACACATCTATCCAGTTGCCTCTTGTTATTGATACCACTGAATATAATGTTTTGGAAGAATCTCTTCAATATATAACC
>CAZEQP010000725.1:0-2455 GCA_964514345.1 uncultured Candidatus Obscuribacterales bacterium | reverse complement strand
CATCCGGCGGGCAAAGTTTCAGTACAACCGGTGTGCCGTCCTCTCTGACAGCCGGTGCCACATAATTGTATGAAAGCTCAGGATAAGGAGCCTCCACTGCCAGTTTCCATTGTTTGCCACACTCATCCACAATTTGCGGCAATAGTTTGAGCCAGGGTTGAAAATTCACTCCCCTGGTTGCGTACAGACGCTCAATACCTGGTTCGGCCTGCACTGAAAATCTATTTGCTCGCTTTCAAATCTTCTTTGAATTTGGCGCAAAGCTCTTTGACTGTTTCTTTTGCTTTGCTTCTTGCAACCAGACTGCCTATGGCGTAAGTGTCTGCATCATAAGTGACAGAACCGTCGCGACTCAATTGCGATTTTTGTTTCATGGCAAGACCCACCCAGGCCATGTCTTTGTCCCGGTTGTCCACAAAAACTTTCAGCTGTCCTTCGTTTGCACCGATTTCCTGTCCGGATTCGCAGCAGCCGTCTTTGACATGGAAAGACTTAGCCGGAACTTTCAAATCTTTGAATGACTCTTCGGCGGTTTTGAGCAAACTGCCGTCAGCATCGAAGGCTACAAAATATTTGATTGATTTGATTCCTTTCAAACTCTTCAACTGCCAGTCTTTAGCTGGTTTGTCAATTTTGGCTTGAGCGGCAAGAGGAAGCAGCAAAGTTGAAACTAGAGCTAGAGCGACACCGGCTTTTCTGTTCATAGGACTCCTCAATTTGACTGACGAAATAAATTGAGCAGATTATATACTGCCGGACTGGAACTATCCGCTTGTCAAGCCCGTATAATGAATTTATACGCGGTATTATGCTTCCTCAGACAAGCGGAGAAATTCAGCCATGCAACAACTTTCAGCCTGCGGCAAACATCTTGATGAAAACACCGAACTTTCTGATTTCTTTGATAATGCACCAATCGGCATGTTGTGGATAGCCGCTGACGGCACGGTGCTGAAAGCAAACAAATTCAAGCTTTCTATGCTTGGATACAAAGAAAACGAATTTGTAGGCAAAAATATCGGCGATTTTCATCCGGACAAAGCCAATTTGCAAAAAGCCATCGAGCGACTTTCAAGCGGCGACACGCTGATTGATTTTCCTGTCGGTTTGCTATGCAAAGACGGCTCGACAAAAAATCTTTTGCTCAATTCAAACGGCAGATTCGAAGAAGGTAAATTCATTCACACACGCTGCGTAACAAGACCGGCTTAAGTCAATTCTGAAACTGAGTTATTCTTTCTCTATTTTTAAAAGCTGACCTTCCATCTGGTTCAGAGTGGCGAAACGTTTCTGCACGAGCTGATCAGGTGTCGAATTCTTTTTCTTCAAAATATAGTGGTGAATGCCTTCATCCGCCGCCCAGTATGAAGTTAAAAGCAAAGAGAAGCCGGAAGCCGCAAGTGGAGGGATGGTGGATATGAAAGCAAGGGTAGTGGCTTTCATCGGTTTGTTCTGAAAGCTGTTGGCTGCAACCAGACTCATAATGTCCTGAGCCAGAAAGGAGCCTGAAATTAAGGGACCGGATAAATTGGATTGCAACGCCACTTTACTGAAGCGGCGATCTTCTGCAGTTGTTTTGGTGATGTAATCATCATAATCGCAAGACCAGAAATCCATCATAGACAGCCTTTCATGTATATGAGAAAGATGCCTGGGTGACAGTGCATTTGATTTTTGCACTTTTGTACGAAGGCTCACAATTTCGCCTTTTGCGATTTCTTCGGGATCATAGATTTTTTCTTTCAGATTTTTACCCAAACGTTTGCGATGAAACTTATAAAGAGCATTGTAGGACCACGAAGAAAAGGGGGCACTGACAATTCCAAAACCATCGCCCACAATGCCAACGATTGCCGACGGTCCAAAAAGATGCGGCTTGTCCAGAGCACGCAAAGCGATTAGATAACTGGCTGCGTACAATGACGCTGAGGTGACATCCAGTATGTAATAAATATTATTGCTTGCTTGATAAGATTTGGCGTCTGCGTAAATGTCGGCGAATTCACTCAGGCACCAGTCTCTAAAATATTTGAGAATACGACCTTCAGCTTTGAGTAATTCAATTCCTTCTTTGTTGCTAAGTTTTTCTATAAGTTCGTTTCGTTGAGTGGAAAGTGCGTCAATTATTTTCAATCGTTCACGCACATTTTTTGCCGCACTTTTAGGATCCATTTTTTTGATTTTATGTTTGATTGTGGTGGCAATATTGGAACCAAGCTCCAAAGCCGAACTTCCACCCTGAAAATAAACGCCAATCAATCCGGCTTTAGTGGTGCGCACATTCAATTGTTGCGAAATTCGATCCGGAGTGGTAAGATTCCCTCCCAATTCGCTGCAAGAGCCGATATAACTGCCAAGAGTAAGCCCAGCGGCGGTTTGTTGCAGCAAGAAATATCGCAAATATCTGTACTTAGGATCCTTGCTTGCAAATAACCTATATTGGTTGTAGAACCTT
>CAZEQP010000724.1:0-2463 GCA_964514345.1 uncultured Candidatus Obscuribacterales bacterium | reverse complement strand
CAATAGCAATTCGCGCCGATATGGACGCCCTGCCGATTGAAGAAGTGAACAGTGCATCCTACACATCCAAGAATCAGGGCGTTATGCATGCTTGCGGACATGATGCTCATGTCAGTATCGCTATGGCCTGTGCCAAACTGCTGGCGGCAGACAAGCCTGATGGGCGCATTCGAATGCTTATGCAACCGGCAGAAGAGTATGGTGACGATGAGGGTGTGTCAGGCGCTCCGCGTATGATTGAAGATGGGGCTCTGGAGGGAGTTTCAGCTGCGATCGGACTGCATGTCGACTCCAGTCTTCCGGCTGGAAAAGTAGGTCTTATTGCCGGCCCGACCATGGCGGCAGTGGATGAATTCGTAATCACAGTGAAAGGGAAAGGCGGTCATGGAGCCTATCCGGAAAACACTATAGACGCGGTTGTACTGGCGTCGCACGTAGTGCTGGCAATTCAACAAATCATCGCCAGGCGGGTTTCGTCGCTGGATTCAGCCGTGGTGACGGTGGGAGCGATCAGAAGCTCCAGCACCAGAGGAAACGTTATCGCCGAAGATGTAGAGCTTACGGGTACTTTCAGGACTTTCAAGCAGGGCGTGCGTGAGCTGATCATGAAAGAGCTGGAGGCGGCTTGCAGCGTGGCAAGGGCTCTGGGAGGGGATTTCAGCATCAAATATTATCTGGGATATCCGACCACGGTTAACGATCCTGAAATCACAAGAATTATGCATGCGACAGCTGTGGAGCTTGTAGGCGAAGAAAATGTGATTGATATTCCGCCTCGCACCTGGAGCGAGGACTTTTCATTCTTTGCCAATCAAGTGCCTGCCGCCTTCATGTTTTTGGGAGTGGCTCTGGATGGGGATCTTCGCAGCCACCACAGTCCGGATTTTGATATAAACGAGTCAAAGCTGTATGTGGGAGCGGCTGTGTTGGCTGAAACAGCGAAGCGCTTGATTGAGAGGAAATGAAATGAGCGAAGTCAAAGAACTGGAAGCAATCATCGAAGAGGCTTTTGAAAAGCGGACTTCAATCAACCCGGGAAACGCGGATGCCGGCTTGAGAAAAGCGATTGACGATGTAATAGATCGTCTGGATGCTGGCAAAATCAGGGTCTCAGAAAAAGTGAATGGCCACTGGAAAGTAAACGAGTGGGTTAAAAAAGCAGTTCTTTTGTCTTTTCGAGTGGCTGAAAATCAAGTTATGGCGGGCGGCTATACCAATTTCTACGATAAAGTGCCCAGTAAATTTGAAAAGTTTTCCGCCTCCGATTTTGAAAAAGGCGGATACAGAATAGTGCCACCGGCAGCGGTGAGAAAGGGCTCTTATTTGGCGCCGGATGTGGTGGCAATGCCCTCTTTTGTCAACATTGGCGCATATGTCGACAGCGGCACTATGATTGACGCTTGGGCGACAGTAGGATCTTGTGCTCAGATCGGTAAGAACGTGCATCTGTCTGGCGGGGCGGGCATAGGTGGTGTTCTGGAGCCGCTTCAGGCAAGCCCTACCATAATCGAAGACAACTGTTTCATCGGCGCACGATCCGAAATCGTGGAGGGTGTAGTTGTCGAGGAAGGAGCTGTAATCTCCATGGGCGTGTTCATTGGTCAGAGCACACGGATTTTCGACCGCCAGACCGGTGAGGTTACTTATGGCAGGGTGCCTGCAGGTGCGGTGGTAGTGCCTGGAAGCATGCCTTCCGGCGACATGTGTAGTTTGTATTGCGCCGTCATAGTCAAACGAGTGGATGCTCAAACCAGAGCAAAAGTCAGTTTGAATGAACTTTTAAGGACGCCTTGATGTCTGAGTCTGAATTGATCGAACTTGCCCGTCAATTGATCCGGTGTCGATCTATAACCCCTGAAGATGCCGGTTGCCAGGACATTCTGGGGCGCCTACTGCAAGATGCGAAATTGAAAGTCGAACAATTGAACAGCGGTCCTGTCAAAAACATGTGGGCTGTTCACGGTGATGGTGAGCCGGTATTCGTGTATCTTGGACATACCGATGTAGTTCCCACTGGTTCACTTGAATCTTGGAAATATGACCCCTTTAAGGGCGAGATCTCTGATGGATTTTTGCATGGGCGGGGAGCGGCAGACATGAAAGGCAGCGTCGCTGCTTTTGCGAAAGCGGCATGTCAGTATGTTTTGCGGCACCCGAAACACAAAGGCACTCTGGCTCTTATTCTCACTTCAGACGAAGAGGGAGTGGCTGTTGATGGGACAATCAAAGTCATCGAAGAATTGAAAAAAAGAGAACAGAAAATCAATTATTGTCTCGTTGGTGAACCAAGCAGTGCCACTAAGTTTGGTGATACTATTAAGGTCGGAAGGCGGGGATCGCTCTCGTGCAAACTAACTATTCATGGGCAACAAGGACACATTGCTTATCCGAAGCTTGCGGACAATCCCATTCATCGTGTTTTGAAAGCATTGCATAGTCTAGCCGAGCGAAAATGGGATGAAG
>CAZEQP010000723.1:0-2470 GCA_964514345.1 uncultured Candidatus Obscuribacterales bacterium | reverse complement strand
ATCGTGGTTGGGCGAATTGGCGTCGCGCTCCTGAATGACAGAAATTGATGTAATACCAAGAAACACTACTTCCATAGCGGCGGCGACAGTGCCTGACTAAAGGACTTCAGTTCCCAGGTTATAGCCTTTGTTTATACCGGACAAAACAAGATCCGGTTTTTCTTCCATAAGCACACTGACTGCAAGTTTAACCCCGTCTGAAGGGGTGCCGTTGGTAGACCAGGCTTTTTTGATGTCATCTCCAATCTTGACTTCTTGCACGCGTAAAGGTTTGTAGAGAGTTAGAGAGTGACCGGCAGCACTGCGCTCACGGTCTGGAGCCACCACGTAGACTTCGTGGTCGGTTGCCAAAGACTGGGCCAGTGTAGTGATTCCGGGTGAATGAATGCCGTCGTCGTTGGCTACTAAGATGCGCAAAAAAACCTCGCTTGGGTGCCTAATCCATAAAATTGTCATTCGAATTGTACACGTGCTATAAAAATTTGAACAATAGCCATACAATTCCAAAGTGTTATCTGGTTATCACCTGGAGATCCTTGCCTTTAATTTATGATTGATTCTGTCTTTGAAAGAGCCGGCGAATCGCTGCTCAATGTCATTCAATGCTCGATGGCCGAGTGCCTCAATCTGGGCCACAACTATGTTTGTACCGAGCACATTTTGATTGCTTTGACAGACGACAAAGAAAGTCTTGTCGCAAGAATACTTGCAACTTTAAAAATTGAAGAAGAACCCACTCGCCAGGAAGTGGAGCGTAAATTCAAAGGTGAGCCGGAATCTGAATTATTATATTCAGACCGCATGGATTTGCTCGAAACCGGTTTTCAAAAAACGGACGAAAGTTCGATTGGTTTTTCAGATCTGGCTGTACAAGCTCTTATACGCGCATTTGATTACTCGCTCTTTTTTGGTCAACCGGATATAGAGCCGGTTCACCTCTTGCTCGGACTTATTGACCTGGCTGATTCCACTTCTACAAAAATACTGGAAGAACTTGGCGCCAACTTGTTTTTCTTACGAAGACAGACTCTGCACCACATGTCTGAAGAATTGTCTTCAGTCAAAGATTTGCCGGGATTCAAGAACACCACAATTGCCGGAATTCGAGAATTGATAGACAGATTTTACGGATCTGTATGTTCACTGAATTCTCTTGCAATGCGCAGTTCAATCCAATCAGCCTTGCCTACTCGCCAGGAAATTGTGCATAAAGTTTGTGTTGCATATTTTGCCGAATTTTTATACACCCAGGTGACTTTCCGCCGCTATGTGATTGAAGAGACCATCAAACTATTGAGTGATCGCACAGGACCGCTGGACCAGGAAATCGTGGCATCGCTCATTTCAAGCTCAGCCCAAAATGTCAGAAGCGAGGCACGGTCCGCTTTTGAATATATGATAAGCAACGAATATCGTTTGTTCGAACAAATGATGGACGAAGCCGAGTACGATGAAATCGGCAATATCATTGAAGATCTGTGGTGGACTCAGGGAGAGGAAATCGCCCTATATCAACTGTTTGCAGAAGCCCTTGACGATCGCAGACGCGACCAGATGTTTGAGATGCAGAAAAGGCGCATGGAAATTGCAACCAAACTCACCAAATTGAAAAACCGTTTGCTTAAAACAGTTCGTTCCTGTTTTGAAAAACGCACTCCAGTACGTTAACCGATAATTCTTAGTTGGTAATCAGAATGAAAGGGCATTTCAAACAAAATGCCTTGGGAAAAAATATTTCTCTGTCGTCCAGTTCAAAACCGGATGAAATGCTGCATTTGATTATATGACCGCAATCAGGGCATTCCAATTCGTCGGCGCCGTTCAGTATAGCTTCCACCAGCTGATCCACGACTTCCTTGCGTCTTCCTGCATTTTGAGGGAGATTGGGACGATATTCCACTTCCTGCAAGATACCCGGCTCGACACCCAGAGATTTGGCCAATATTTGACGATCTGTCGCTGAAAGCCAGGTTTCAAGCCCCGATTCAAGATCATCGACACGCTGACTGGTGAAACGCGAAGCCTGGCTTAAATCAAGCCTGGTCATATTTCTGTATTCGCGAATTTGTTGCAATCGGCTTGCCAGGGTGGTGGCTAAAGACATGCTCTTAGGAATCGGACCGAAAATGTTTTTCATGGGTTCAAAGTATAATTGAAAAATGCTGGATTTGAACAAAGTAATCAAGCAAATAAAAAATCTTCAAGGCGGCAACGAAACTGACGCCTCCGGTGCCTGCCTGCTTTCTCTTGCCCTGGATAAACTGGCCGATGCTGTGAGCAATGCCGCCGCTTTTGAAGAAAAACTGGATGGAAGCGAAGGAACAACCTGGTGGCCGCTGGCCAAACTGCTGGAAGACTTTGGCACCAGAATTGGTATCAGCACAACTTTACCGGATCAAGCGGTGGTCATAGGTGTGGACGGCTCGCAAATCATGCCAAGTCATCACGAGATTTATTCTTGTTTTTTACT
>CAZEQP010000722.1:0-2471 GCA_964514345.1 uncultured Candidatus Obscuribacterales bacterium | reverse complement strand
TTGATTCAAATATTACTCTCCGACTTGCCGGTCAGACTGAAGTGCCATCCAATGTCACTTTCTTGTACGGACTGATTAAGAACACAGTTTGTCCGGATCTTGAATTGAGTTTCCTGCTCAACGCACCTAAGCACTGGCCCGAACATTTTGACGTCACGTCTGAACTCAGCTATTCGCGCATTTCTTATCCGGGACAGCTTTATTATGAATGGCTTTTAGACGATTTGTTGGATCTGCCTTTCCCGGACGAGCCGCAAAAGGCTATGAAAGTGCATAAGACTGTTTTCAATCCGTCTCTTAATTCAGGCTTTGCCGCTGCCGCTTCTGACCCGGTTTTTTTCCCTAAACCCGTTGATGTGGAACACCCGGATCCTGATTTAATCAGACTAGACTATGGTGAATTCGAGCATGAAGTGCCCGACTTATTATTGAAAGGTCTTATCAAAGGATTTGTAGAACCAAGCAGTCCATTACTGAAAGACGTAATGAAAAATAGAGTGGCAGCCTATATCAAAGCCACTCGCAAAATATCAGTTTCGCCATCCAGCATCGCACTTGGTCAGGGAGTGTTTCCACTCTTGGCCGGGCTGCTCAAGGCACTTGCACTGAATCTGGGACGTCAACCTCTGGTCGCTTTGCATAGGGGCTCTTACGGACCTTTATTTCCATTGCTTGAATATCATGGTGCCAAAATTATTGATATAGATAGCAATGAGAAAAATGGTTTCTTGTTAAACAGTAAAGATCTGGAGAAACTGAAAGAAAAGCCTGACCTGCTCTGGATTACAAATCCTGCTAATCCGTCTGGATATTTTTACAGTCCTGCCGAAATAAAAACTATTAGTGAATGGTGCGCAGAACAAAATGTTTTAATTCTTGCTGATGAAATATTCTTCTTATTGAGCGATATCGCCTGTGGTGACTGGACTCCACCCGAGCAAAGTTTCGCTTCTCAGTACAACAAAGCAAAAATATTTGTGGCAGATGGTGTCGCCAAGTCATTTGCGGCAGGCGGCTTGCGCTGCGGTTTTATGCTTTGTCCGGATGATGAATGGGCGCATAGACTGCAAGAGCAGTGTGTTCTACCTGCGACAATTTTATTAAGAGCCTGGGATAATCTGTACAGCGCTTTTCTTGAGGAAGCTCCGCACTCGATGCTCGATCTTGATGCCGTCTCGAAAGAAGTGAAAGCATATTTGTTTGACGCCAGATCACTTTTAACCCGGCATAGAAAAGAACTGAATGACTTGTTGAAAAAACACAATAGAGATTTAAGTGTGGACGGACTTCTAGCTGGTGGCATGTTCACGCTCGGTCGCCTAGCCGATGTGCAAAAAGACCTGGCTGTGAAAGAAAAACTTCTGGTCAATTCTGAAGACTGGAGCCGGGCAAAAGGATATGCAAGAGTTTGTTATTGTCTGCCTGAAGAGAAGTGGCAAGAAGGAATGAAGAGACTGGAGCGGTTTTTGCCAAGAAAATCGTGACGTTCATTTTTTCAAAATTTCGATTGTTTTTTTGAGATTTTCTTGCGTGCACTCTATTCCATAAGTATAATTGGCAATGAGAGATGAGTAGCCTTCTCTTTTCAAAAAGATAGGATTTGAATCTTTTAGAAACAATATCCATTTGGAACCTTTATCTGGTTCAAGACCTTCGAATACTATCCAGTTACCCTTATTTTTTTTGGGATCATGAAAATTATATTGAGACCGCAAGAAAATTAAGGGCGGTTGAATGGGTCCTTTAAGCACTCTAATAGTGTTATATGAAGTTTTCACTTGAATGTTTGTGGAGGCATTGTGCTTCTTTTCGATTCCAGGTGGATAAAACGAATAGCCCACATATTCTGCCACTACAATTAGTTGAGCCATTCCGGCCGCATTTAGTAGATCGCGCTCAGAGTTTTTCACTATGAAGGAGTCTTTTGCGAAGGCCAGCATGCATGAAAATACCGCGGCTGTTACTGTGCAGATCAATATTTGCGTAATTTTCTTATTTACGTTATTCACTAGAATCTACACTCAGAACGTGGAATAATTTACAATATTATCATAAAGTGGTCCAAAAAACATTGTGATGATTTCGCAAAGCCCTCTGTGATTTGAAGTGTGTTATTGTTCGTTTCTAAGGCAAGCAAATCCCGGTGCGCACCGCTGATAGTGCGTACGCTATGCCGCATCTTGCCTGATCGAAAGCAGCCATAATCTGCCTGCATAGTCAAATCATGCAATGTTTCGAAAAATCGTCGGTGTCACTATATTGCCGGCGACAACCGGAGATAGATGCCGTTAAAAACGCTTAGTGTGAGCTGATTTCAAGCTCTATGTATATAAAAACTTCTTTGATTGACTTGCATCAAATGCACCTCCCTTATTTGGGTGCTTGTTGGAACTAATACATAGGATTCCATTTTGTTGAATTTGATTTTATTAACAGCTAATCTCTGAACGAATTTATTGAAATCATATTCT
>CAZEQP010000721.1:0-2479 GCA_964514345.1 uncultured Candidatus Obscuribacterales bacterium | reverse complement strand
GCACCCAAACGACGTGACAGCGCGCTTGAATCGAGTCGAATTGTTGCGAAACTTAAGACGTCGCGATGAGGCGCTGGAAGAATGCAAGAAGGTTCTTGCAATTAATCCGGATAACGAAGCAGCTCACTACAGCATCATTTCCATTTATCATGACATGCAAAATCACAAAGCGACAGTAGAGGCGGCGTCGAAATATCTCAACAAAGACAGAATGAATTACGGTCTTTTCGAATTGTGGAAGCGGCGCGCAGACAGCTACTACCACCTTAAACAATACGATAAATCAATCGCCGATTATTCAACTGTGCTTCGAATACTGCAAGGTCCTAATGCCGACACTAAGTTTTCTCCCGATTTGAAAAGAGTGGACGATAAGGTCAGACGAAATTATTTGCAAATCTGGAGCGCGCGCTGCATTGCATTGATGGACGCAGGCAAAGACAAACGTGCATTTGATGACATCGCTCAATTGCTCAGACAGTTTCCGACCAACTCAGGGGCTCTGCAAGCCAATATCCGCATCTGCGAAAAGATGGGAAAATACCAGGCAGCCTTAAATTCACTGGGCGTTCTGACCGACAAAGATTCGGACATTGCCGAATGGCACAAAATCAAAGTGCGCCTGCTGCGAAAAGCCGGGCGGCAAGCCGATGCCGCCGCCGCCGAGAAGCGCTTCAAAGAAGTGACCGAATTCGGGACTCGCTGAGAGTTTCACGCTGGTCGCAACAATGAAAATCTCCGCGCAAGAATAAGAATCACTTTGAAATAACTGACTTTATAGCGTCAAAGATATAAAAAGGTGGGTTTATAGCGTAATCGACCTATTTTTGACCCCTTTTTTAGGTCGATTACGCTATAAACACCTTTTTTCAGCTTTTCTGAGTGATTTGCTAGTATGGATCTGTGACTGAAATCGACAACACTAAAAAAAGCAAAACTGAAAGTGAAGATGAGCGGGCAAAAGAAGCCCGGGATTTCATTCTTACGTGGGCTATCGTGCTCATTGCCTGTCCGCTGATTTCACTAATCTTCCATCCGGATCACATGAAGCCATTCTTCACTTCTTCCTTGCTACAAGGACCTTTATTGATCGCTGCAATCTGGACTCTGTGCGGCGCTGCAGCCTACATGACCATTCCGTTCAAAGAGATTTTACTGGGACGACACACAGTCAAAATCCTGACTGTGTTTATTTTCTTTGCGCCAACTCTACTGATTTTTCTCTTCGGTCCCACTGTTGAGAGAAGGTTTAATCTGGCTTGGGAACAGGTGACTAAACAACTACAACAAAATTCAAATTTGACTTATTATGATGAATTACAAAAAAAAGTAGTAAGGGACAGTTGGACTCCCATAGAACCTTCCGCCCCGTTCGTTCCATCCCCTGACGCCAAGCCGGTTTTCTTCGCCAGACACGATATTCCCAGAGATATTCTCATTCCAGCAACCAGCCTAGTAGTCAAAGACGTGGATTTGGAAGACTTTCCTGATGCCATTATCGCCACCAAAGAAAATTATTTCGGTGAGCCGGGCAGCAAAGAATCGATTCTCAGCGCCAAAACAAACAAGACAATAAAAGCCGGTGAACTCATTAAGCAGTCGGATATTTTGCAATAGTTTCTGCTTAATAAACTCGATTTATTTTTTCTCGCACCAATAAACTTGTTTGTGTCCGCGCGAGGTCAGCTCCTCGACATATTCCAGAGCGTACTTCTCTTGCGTAAATGAGCAAACCAGAAATTTATTTCCGTTGTCGTCCTGCCGCCAGACTTCGTATTGAGGCGGATCTAAATCTCTAAATGGGATCGATTTGTCCACCACTTTATTTGAAGATTCCACACCGCACACAGGCACTCCGGACGGATCTAACAATCCCAATTGCACCAGCACCGAAGCTTGATCCCAGTAAATGTGCTCGCTTGCTATTTTGCCGTCTTTGAAATGAACAATGGCAACAGTGGCAATCTCGACATACCTGCCGGTGGGCTCAAGCCCGGGAAGCAAAAAATCGATTTTGCAACTATGGGTGAATTTAAAAATTAACTCTTCCACCAGACTAGATGAGCCTATCGTGCGTGAGATTGTTTGGACGGATGTATCAGGCGGCAGCTTGGCTATGAAATGGTCCCGATAAAAGCGGCGCAGCTCTTCTTTGCCCGACCCGCCGGTCATGGTGGGGATGTGATTGACATAGGGCGCATCCACCATCGTCTCAATAGTGGCGTCGGCGTCTTTTTGCTCGAATTCAAGGCGGCAGTGCTCTTCCCAGGCTTTTTCCAGGTCGTGGGCGACAGATTTAATCTCTTGGGACATTTGAAAAATTCCACCCAAAAATGCACAGCAAGGATTATAGTAAAAACATGAGCCCGGGAAGCCTAAATCTAATTACACCTGGAATAGCGGTCATAATTGCCGTGGCGATAATTCTGGGTTATTACGTCGCCAATATAGTGCAAATTCCTCTCATTTGGGTTGGGCT
>CAZEQP010000720.1:0-2482 GCA_964514345.1 uncultured Candidatus Obscuribacterales bacterium | reverse complement strand
ATTTCCAGTTGTTTCAGACGAGGCAAAAGTACCAGTGAGTCACCCACCTGGTCGGTAAATTGACCACTTCGGAACCTCAAACTGGTCAATTTATTGCCTGGCGCCAGATAATCTACACATTTGTTTGTGAGCTTAGGACATCTAAAATACAACTGATTAAGATTGCTGCATTTGCCTATTTCTTTTACCCCTGCATCAGTTATCGGTGCATCTTCAATAGCCAGATTAGCGAGTTTAGGAAACTGAGCAAGATATTTTAAGTTCTCGTCAGTCAATTGATCAGAGCATAATTCCAAATGCACAATGGGACAACCGGCAAGATATTTCAATCCACTGCCGGTAAAGTTCTTGCCCTCAATGCGCAGAATCGCCAGACTGTCTTTTTTAACGGCTTTCAAGTCTTCGTCACAAATTCCGGTGCCAACACCTCTGGAGGTGGTTTCGGACATTTTGATTATCGAAACTTTCTCGTCTCCGTCATACATATAGGCATCTTTTGGTCTGGAAAATTCCTCCCTGTTTTCATAATCTTTGCTTGGTGCCGGTACAAAAGCATTTTGCAGATAACGCGCGCTGAAATATGATAGAAAAAGAACAGCCAAAAGAATTACTGATGAACCTGTGATAATCGCTGTTTTGTTAGAAAAACGAGCAATTATTCCGCGATTAACCTTGCCAAAATCAACAGACTCACTCAATTCATCAGGCACTTTTTCTACCCGGGGTTTAATAGCCTGGGACACTTTTTCAAGTGATTCTTTCAAAGCTTGAACACTTGAGGGCCTTGACTCAGGTTCTTTTTCAAGACACTGTTGCACCACTAGAGCCAGGGGCTGAGCTACCGAATATGTTTCGTCAAGACTGGCAGGGGTGGCAGACTTATGCATTTGCAAAGTCTCAATCACAGTCTCGCCTCTGAAAGGAGGGCTGCCGCTCAATGTTTCATACATAAGACAGCCCATACTATAAATGTCGGACTGAACTGTCACTTCTTGCGAAAGAGCTTGCTCAGGACTCATATAAAGCGGACTTCCGACTACGGCTCCTGTGGTGGTCAATCTCTGATCCGATTCAAGATGAGCAATTCCGAAATCAAGAATTTTAGCCACCCATGCTTTTCCGTCTTTCATCAAAATCACGTTGGACGGCTTCAAATCACGATGAATCACACCGTTCTTATGAGCATATGCAAGTCCATCGCACAGCTGCAAAAAGACCGGTATCGCCTCACCGCTTGACAGTTTTTCTTTCTCTTTTATATAGTCCTGCAAAGTTTTTCCCGGCAAATATTCCATCACCATATAGGTGAGATCGTCTGCGGTCAGTCCGAAATCAAATACTTTAGCGATGTTTTTGTGTTTGAGCTTACCGGCTGCAATCGCCTCACGCTGCAGTCTTGCTGCTGCTGTTCCTTGCAAGTCGCTATTCATAACTTTGATTGCAACAGTAACATCGAGCATTTTGTCTCGAGCTTTATAAACAGATCCGGCGCCGCCTTCGCCAATCAGTTCGTAAATTTCGTAGCGTTCACCCAGTGAGTCTTGTAGAGATAAGGTCATTAATGTCGAACCACTTTTCCGCAATCCGGACAATCGTAACGAGGATCCAGACCTCGAATCACTTCAAACTCACCTGAAAATCCGTCGAACTTCCACATCTCATTGCCCTGACTGACACCCAGCCCGGCGATGACTTTGATTGCCTCAAGCGCCATAAGCGAGCCGACCATTCCATGAACCGGCAATAATTCTGGTTTGTTGTTTTGATTTCTATTTGCCGCATGAGGAAAATCATCAATGCCGGCAACCGGAAAAGCACATCGAAGACAGGCCGATTTGCCCGGGATCATACAAAAGATTTGATAGCGAAGATCTTCTCCTCCGCAGTGTATGAGCGGTATTTGATTGCGCATGCACAAATCGCTCAAAGCCAGTTTTTCTTGCCAGTTGGAACAAGTTTCAATCACAAGATTGCTTGCCTCAACCAGTTTTTCCACTGATTCGCGTTTGCTCCCGGTGGCGAAAACTATGTCAACATCAGGGTTTTGCTCAAGGTCTTCCGGATTGATTTTAAGCTGACTGGAAGTATCAAAAGCAATTGTTATTTTGCCTGCTCCCATTTTTATTAGCTGATTCACTGTCACTTTTGCCGCTGGATATCCGGCCAGCACAAGCACTGAGCAATCAAGCAAACGCTTTTGTTTTTTTGCAGTCATGCCGGCAATTGCCAGTTGTCCTGCATAACGCTTTTTTTGTTCGTCGCTTAAATCAGAAATGATTCCATTTATCCTTTATTTCGGGTGTATTTTATTTTACCTACCTTTTCTTAAAGGACCAAAAACCCCCTTTCGGAGGTCTCTGGCTGGCGTTGGCGGGAAAGTCCCTATATCTTGTCTTGAGCTGTGCCTTAGCTGAAGAGGTTGGCGTCGCGGGCTGATGCGACAAGCCAGTTGATACAACCAGGAGTAGCCAAACCACCGGTT
>CAZEQP010000719.1:0-2495 GCA_964514345.1 uncultured Candidatus Obscuribacterales bacterium | reverse complement strand
ACAAATTGATAAACTGGGCAAAAAAACACGGGTTTTAGTGAGCTACTTCAATCATCGGGTTAAATACCACCAGTCCGAAAGCCAATCCGCCAATAATTAACACTAAAAGTTCAACAATCGAGAAAGCCTGGCGATAAGTGAACGATTCATCTTCCACTTTGTCCCAGTAAGCATTCAGCCAGTGCTGAGCTTGAGCTACCGGCAATACTGACAGATTGAACAATAAAAACATGGGAACGTCGAGTTTTCCCAGAAACCAGAGACAAGTGGTCAACAATGCCATTATTAATGCAAGCGGCCCGGGCTTGTCTTTGAGCGGAGCTTCTTTTGGAGTCAATTTAATTGAGTCGTAAAAAATGCTGGCCAGTATGGGCAAGTTTAAAATTGGAAAAAACATCAAAATAAACAATATCGCACTGGGAATTTTTTTGAGAATGATTGACTCAAGAAGGTCATTCTTTTTCAAAACTTTAATTGTTTTGAGAAGCCAGAACGGTATATAGGCGGTAAAAGTAAAAAGACTCAATAGAACAACATGCCAGGCAGGCTGTCTGGCTGAAAATTTCAGTTCACTGGTTGGGTGACTTGTCATTTAGCAAAGAATGAATGAATAAGTTATAAATGGCTAGAGGCAACTCTTAATGATCTAAGCCTCAAGATATTAGATAAGCTTGTACAGTTATATTTTTGAGGTCGCAGTTATGGTTAATTCGGTAGTTGTAGTAGGTAGAGCCGGTAGAGATCCGGAAATGCGATACTTTGAATCCGGAAAAGTGAAAACAACCTTTTCAGTAGCGGTCAACCGTCCCACCAAAGAGCGCGAAACAGACTGGTTTGACATCGAAGTCTGGGGACGTCAGGCGGAAGTGGCAGGTGAATATGTCAGAAAGGGCAGTCTTATCGGGATTGAAGGACGTCTGGATTTCAACCGATGGACTGACGACCAGGGACAAAAACATGTAAAGGCTTTTGTCTCCGCCACAAACTTGCGTTTATTGGGAAGCAAAAAAGACAATCAATCAGATATGTCTTTTAGCGAAGAGATGCGCTAAGAATCATAATTAAATGAAAGTAGAAATTGTTGACTACCTCATACTTTCTACTTTTATTTTTTTCCTTTTCTATGTGTCCTGGCGTTGTAAAAAGCAGATTTCAGGAAGCAACGATTTTTTGCTGGTGGGACAGAGACTGCCTGGTTGGGTCATTGCTGTATCTTTGTTTTCACTTGGTTTGAGCGCCTTTGAAGTTGTAGGACTTCCGGCTCTTACTGCCGATCACGGTATAGTCAGTCTGCATTATTTCTGGCTGGGGGTGATACCGGCTGTGGCATTTCTGGTACTGGTGGTGATACCGGTTTTTCGTCAAGCGGGAGTGCGAAGCTTAACCGAATATCTAGGAAAAAGATTCAACTCAGACATACGACTGACTGCTTCATACCTGTATATGGGGATGGTGGCACTTTTTAGCTCGCTGAATTTGTTTCTTGGTGCAAAATCACTGACTTATTTTATTGCGCTCCCGCCACCCGTATTCATTCTGGTCATGTGTGCAATTGCAGTGGCTTATGTGTTTATGGGCGGATTGAGCGCTGCAATTCTAAATTCGGTGTTGCTTGTTTGCGTAATTGTTTTTGCTTTTGTGCCGCTGTCGATCCTTGGTCTGATGCATTTTCTGGTACTGGACAAAAATATGCTTCCCAGTCTGGAAAGATTTCAGATTGAGCTTATGGACAAAGCTTATTTTGAACTCTGGAATCCTTTATTCACTCACAACACTCTGGGATTGAAATGGGATCTGATTTTCAGCGGTCTGGTTCTTGGTCTCTCTTTGGGAATAGTTGCTCTTGATTATGCAGTCATTCAGAGATTGGCTTGTATCAAGGATGAAACTGAAGCAAAGAAAGCGGCGTTGACCAGCGGATTATTGCGTATGATGGCACCTTTCTTTCTGGTGCTGCCGACTTTGATCGCAGTTGCCACCGCTCCAGAGATGAAAGACATTAGCGGAGATCTCAATTCTCCTTTTTCTGTTTTGCCCAATTTGATTGCAAACTGGTATCCGGCCGGCATGCTGGGAATAACAATGTGCGCTATTGCAGCCAGCGTGTTTTGCTCAGTTCAAGCAGCTACTATGGTCATTTCATCCCTCTACGTGATGGATGTGAAAGCTGGATTTTCAGAATTAAAAGATACAAGACGTCTTACACTTCTCGCCGGTGCAATTTTTGCCGCGATAGCTGTAATCATGTCATTCTTTCCTGACTTTGCAGATTATGTTCAAACTGTTATTACTTTTATCGGTGTGCCTTTATTTGCCGTGACTGTTTGCGGCCTTCTCTGGCCGGGAGTGACTGCAAAAGGTGCCAGGGCCGGTCTTATCGGTGGAGCTGTTATCGCCGCTTTGCATTATTTCGGCTCCATACTTTCGAGCATATATCCTGAGTTATTGCCTCTGGGTCTGGGTGTTATAGTAAAGCCGCTAAAAGCCCAGATATC
>CAZEQP010000718.1:0-2496 GCA_964514345.1 uncultured Candidatus Obscuribacterales bacterium | reverse complement strand
ATTGTGCAGCCAAACTTAATCGGTTAGAAGATGCAAAATCTGCCTTGGTAGAAGCTGATGCCACGATATCCGGGGTTTATGAATGTGATGGGATCCAATCAGTAAAGGAACGACTCGATTTTACTGCATCGTTGATAGGAGTTAGGCCTCTTCCGAACAGATTTATTGATCCTTGTTGTTGGAGTTCGCATGGATTTTTAGATGCAACAACAATAGCCATACTGATACCGTTCTTTCTATTGTTTGTAGCTTCCGGTTCACTGACAAAGACAGCTTTCTGCCAATTTAAAAAACTATGGTGGCAATACTTGATTGGAGCGAACCGTCTAACTTTGAAAGAACGTATTGTCTGCTTGGACAAATTATCGACGGTTTATCTTTTCCAGAACAAGAAAGATCAAGCGGAGAAAGCATCGAAAGAAATGCTTCGTCTGGCAGAATCTATTTCGACTATTCCCGGTCGTTAAAAATCACCCTCGGCAACTTGCAAGCAAGTAAGGCCTTGCTCGCGCCACATTTTGACCACTGAATCTCTATCGTCTAGCACTAAAACTGGATTCCAACCGTCCATTCTCATTTTGTGCAGCAATTCAGCTTTGATTTCAAAATCTGGTCGTTTGTCGCCTTTATTTCGCATGTATAGTGCAACTGGTGAGTTCCACAACTCGTGCTTCTTGAGCCAGTCTACAGTTATGGCATAAGTGGATGCACTTCTGCCTGAGCAATAAACAATGGCATAATGCTGGCTAAGAATTCGCACCACATTTGCGATTGTTTCTATCAGCGGATCATTGAAAATATTTACCGGATCTAAAAATGCATCCCAGTTTTTCGGTTTGCGCTCGATAAAATGCCGGCGGTGTTCGCAATCAGCTATGGTGCCGTCAAGGTCGACGATGATGCAATCTTTTGTCATTTCAGTTTCTAGGTTTTACGCCTCTAGCGGCTCTTGACTCTTCCAGTGCACTCTTGAGTTTTTGAGAAAGAGGACTTTCTTTTCCTCTGCCGAACATAAAGTCCAGGCGGCGCATCGGAATTGAATCGAATGATTCGTCTGATCTTTCGTCAATCAAAAGAAAGTCTTTGATAAAGAGTGTTTCGATGCTGTTGTCCGAAGAAAGAAATTCACTGTGTTTTCTGACTATTGATGCAAGTGTGGAGCTTGCACCCATCAGTCTGCGACTTTTTTCTTGAGATGCTTCCAGATTTTGTTTCAATTTTTCCAGGGTTTCTCTGGTTTTGGCGACATCGTTCTTTGTAACGTAATTGTTTAAAAGCATCACTCGGTAATAGGCTTTGTCGAGTGGGTTGGAATCTTTTCTCAAATCCAGGTCAGCCAGGGAGTCTTCCAGCTTTTGCTGACGAAGAGCTGCACTCTTATCATCTTCAAATTTTAGATCGTTTTTTACTTTTTCGGCAGCTGTAGCATCGCCCGCCGATTCAAGGGCTGAGGCATAACCTCTGCGTAACGAATTCAAAAGCGCAATTGTATATCTGTCTTTCGATTTTTCAGCATAAGCGATTGCGTTTTTGTAAAACTCGACTTCTTGTTTGTATCTTCCAGTGCTGTGGAGCGTTCTAGCCATGAGGTTGATAGATGAATTATCCAGTCTTCCGTGAGCTTTTAGTTGCAGTTTATATGCAAGCTTGGCAATGTCAACTTGCATATCTTCGCTAATAAGCTCGTCGTCTTTGCGGTAATGAATTCCAGGAAAGACACCATTTAAGTTTCGCGAAAGGGAGGCTGCTTCGCTGTCCCTGCCGCCTGGGTCGGTTGATTTATTTGTGTAATTGTCGATGACCTTTTCCATTTGAGCTAAAACTGTCGTTTGTTTTTGCTTATTGGACTCATTTTTAATCGACAATGCCAAAAATGGTATCAAACGAATCGAGTTTTTTCCAAATTCTTTTTCAATGAATTGAGAGGCATCCGCAATAGTTTTCTTTGCCTTCTCTGATTCACCGACTTCAAATTGCAATTGAGCAATGCGCTCATAGGCAGTGGCAGCTTCATCCTTTGAGAAAGAAATTTTGTCCAGTGCTACTGCCAGCACTTCTTTATAATGAGTGATGGACTCAGCTTTCTTATTTGTACGAGTATTTGATTGAGCAAGTAACGTGATTGCTTGAATCTTTAATTCCCGGTCATCAAAATTTTTGCTTGTAACTGTTTTGTAAGCGACTTTTGCAATTTCTTCCTGAAAGGCATAGTTTCCTCTGATCGGATTAAAATGATTGATCATCTTATTCAGCGTTTTTGCAAAAACAGCTTTTTCTTTGGGGTTCAGTTTGTCGATTAATTCTGCTGCTTTAGTCAGTTTTTCGGTTGCTCTTTCCAGATTTTCGCGTGCCAATTTAGTTTCTTGCAGCAAGGACATAGCAGCGTTTAACCAGTGTTTGTCGGCTAACTCAGATTGAGTTATTTTTTCTTGCTCTTCAGGAATATTTCGAGTTCTGAAATTGGTTTCGGGGAAATCGAGGTCTTGCACTCTGCTT
>CAZEQP010000717.1:0-2497 GCA_964514345.1 uncultured Candidatus Obscuribacterales bacterium | reverse complement strand
CCAATTAATCGCTCAAGCTGGCCAAGCTGCCGGTAGCGTCGATCCCGATACACTTATTAAAGCTTGCTCCAGAATTGGTGCCGGTATCGCCGCCGTCGGCGTATTCGGACCTGGAATTGGCATCGGCGTAGCCGCTTCCAAAGCTCTTGAAGGTATGGCCAGACAGCCTGAAATGGAAACCAGCTTGCGCAACAACGGCATCATTTTTGCCGCTTTGATGGAAGCTCTTGGTCTTTTCGCTTTCGTCGTCGCCATTCTGCTCTATATGTTCCCTCTCGGCTTAGGTGGTTAATTAGCGAATGTTTGAGCTAAACGCCACTTGTGCGCTGTTTATCGTAAGCTTCCTTATATTCATGGTTTTGCTAAACGAGCTTTTCTTGAAGCCTGTTGGCGAAGTCATCGAAAAAAGACAATCAAGAATCAGCAATGATCTAGCCTCCGCCCGTGAATTGCGTGACGAAGCAAGTGTAGAGCTTGCCAAGTACGAAAAGCAATTGAACACGGTGCGTGATGAGGCTCGCCAGGTCATTGCTGATCTTGTGGCAACGAATCAGGCTCACAGAGCCGACAAGATTGCCAAAGTCGAAAAGGAAGGTCGAGCTAAACTTGAAGCCGCACGCAAAGAGCTAGCCTTGGAGAAAGACAAACTAGTCATCGCTCTGGTTGAAGAAGAAAAAGCACTGGTTGAAAACATTGTTTCCAAACTGCTGGGCAAGACCATCTCGCTCGGTTTGGACAACGAAACAGTGAAAAAAGCGCTCGTGCAGGGAGGCAAATAAACATGTTTTTCTTTGCTGAAACAGCACACGAATTCAACCCGGTTGAATTATTCACCAATTTCAAAACCAACCTGGTGAACTGGCTCATACTCATGGGTTTGATTATCTGGGCCTGGAACAAAGCAGTTCCGGGCATTCTTGATAAAAGGGCCAAAAACATAGATGAAGCCTTAGACCAGGCACGCAAGAGCCGAGAAGAGTCTGAAAAATTTCTGGCGGACCAGAGAAGCAAACTGGCTAACGCCGAAGCTGAAGCCGCCAAAATTCTTTCTGACGCCAAAGACGCCGCCACTGCGATGAAGGCAGATCTGGAAGCACAAACTGAAAAAGACATGCAGACCCTGGTGCAAAAATTCGAATCAAGCATAGCCTCTGAAAGGCAAATGCTGGTTAATGAAATACGCACCCAGGCAGTGCATGCCGCCATCGCCTTATCAAAAGGATATCTTGCTTCCAATATGAAAACGGAAGACAAAGAGCAGATGGTAAATCAGTTTTTAGAGCAGCTCGACACTTTAGAAAGTCAGGGCGAGCAAAAAAAAACTAAGTCTGTGTCTCAAGTACATTGACCATACCAGGGGAATTAAATGAAAGGCGAACTGGCTGAAATAGCAGGTAAATACGCAGAAGCTACACTCAAATTGATTGAGGAAAGCGAATCAGGCGAAAGTGCCACCATGAAAAAGGCTGAAGCCGTATATGGTGACCTTGAAGCTATTAAAAACAGTCTTGATACCAATCATGATTTCAAACTAGTTTTGAATCATCCGTCCCTTGGACCGGCTGAAAAGAAAAAATTGCTTGCAGGCGTTTTTGAAGGCAAAGTCGATGCCACCACATTCAATCTGTTGCAATTGCTGACAGACAGAAGAAGGCTCGACATATTGTCTGAAATAAGCGTAGAGTTCAAAAAACTGCTTATGGCTCGTCTCAATATTCTTGAAGCTACTCTTTTGAGCTCAACCAAATTGAGCGAGAAAGAAGTGCAAAATATCAAAGCAAGAATATCCGAGCATATGGGCACCAAACTTGATCTCAAAGTGGAAGTGGACGAATCGCTTCTGGCAGGCATGGTGCTGAGAGTGGGAGACCAGGTCATCGACGGAAGTTTGAAAGGCAAATTACAAAAAATAGAACAAAGTTTGTTATCTGTATAAAACCAGGAAAAACCAGAGGAAAGAAAAATGGCAATCCGCCCAGACGAAATCACATCAGTACTAAAGACCCAACTGGAGCAATACAAATCCAAGCTCTCAGTCACTAATGTGGGACGCGTCCTGCAAGTAGGCGACGGTATCGCCCGTGTCTACGGCATGGAAAAAGCCATGTCCATGGAACTGGTCGAATTTGCCGATGAAGAAAAAACAAACGGAATGGTTTTGAACCTTGAAGAAGACAACGTCGGTGTTGTCGTTCTGGGTGAAGGCAGAAAAATTTTCGAAGGCATGGAAGTCAAAACGACAGGGCGTATCGCGTCTGTTCCTGTCGGCGAATCACTTCTGGGTCGTGTTATAAGCCCTCTGGGTCAGCCTCTTGACGGCAAGGGTCCAATAAACGCCAAAGAATTCAAACCGATGGAAATCATCGCCCCCGGTATCGTCAAAAGAAAATCGGTGCACGAACCTTTGATGACCGGCTTGACCGCTATCGACGCCATGATCCCGATTGGACGCGGACAACGCGAACTTATCATCGGCGACCGTCAAACAGGTAAAACC
>CAZEQP010000716.1:0-2503 GCA_964514345.1 uncultured Candidatus Obscuribacterales bacterium | reverse complement strand
AATTCGTCGCCGGCAATTCTTATGGACTGGTTCACCACGATTCCGGACAAACTGAGAACAGCTACTTCTGTGGTACCGCCCCCGATATCAATGATCATGGAACCGGTTGGTTCAATAACAGGCAGATCCGCACCGATGGCAGCAGCCAGCGGTTCGTCGGGCATATATATACGCGAAGCTTTGGCATTTTCCGCCACATTTCGAATGGCGCTTTTCTCGACACTGGTGATGCCGGACGGCACAGCGATGACAATTTCGGGATTGCGCAGGGCGGTGTCATGAGAGGCGACACGTTTGATGAATTCGTTGAGCATAATCTTGGCATGATCTAGATCGGCTATAACACCGTCTTTCAAAGGCTTAGTAGCACGAACTCCGCGCGGAGTCCTGCCGATCATGGCTCTTGCCTCTTCGCCCACGGCGATAGGCAAATTTGTCGCATCATCAATGGCTATTACCGACGGCTCCCTCAGCACGACGCCATGATTTTCCAAATAAATCAAAGTGTTGGCCGTGCCTAAATCGATGCCAACGCCTTTGCTAAACAAGCCTTTGAGCCAGCCCACCAAGTTAATCACCTCAAAGTCTCCGAGCTATTATTACGCCATCTAAAGTGTATCATGGCAGCCCGCAATAAGGCACTCTGCGATTGTCAGTTAGATCGCAGCTCTTACAAATGCCCACACAATTACATATCTCGTAGATACGCAAAGACTATTTGACTTTCTTTTCCACTTGTTTTTGCAAGCTCGAATAAAGCTCGTTTCCGGGATCCAGCTGGCAAGCTTCATTGGCTGCTCTGAGCGACTCTTTGTAATTGGAGGAGGTTTTCAGGAGAAGTGCCAGCGTATACCAATTTTTTGCATTCTTGGGTGCCAATTTAATGGCTTTTGCCTGGCTCTCAAGCGAAGTGCACAGTTTTCCTTCCTGTTGCCCCTGCCAGTAGGAAAGTCCACTCCATCCTCTTGCATCATTAGGACTGGCTTTCACAGCTTGCAAATAAAGTCTTTCCATTTCAAAAGCGGGCCTGCCATTTTGCTCTCCCAGTTTTTCCAAGTTATCAAAATTGGGAGCATTCAAAGAATTAAAAGCGACAATGCCAAGCGTACCAATTAAAAGAAATCCAGCCACAGCTCCGGCAATCAATTTATTTTTTTCGTTGAATATATTTTTGGCTGGCAATATTTCATCGATGGTTTTGATTTCTTCCTCGCCTAAATCATCATCATTATCGTCTTCTTCGCCTTTAGCTGGTTTGATCTTTACTCTTTCTCTTAAGCGAGTTCTTGATATTGGCTTGGGTTTTGTTCTGGCTCCGGAAGATATTTGCTCTTCTTCTTCCCAGACAATATTTTTCCTGGCTGCACTGCGGTCGAGATCTTCTTTTGTCACCGCTTTGACATGACCGGTGGTCATTAATCCTTTGAGCGGTCTGTAGTCTTCTGGATTGTCATAATCATTGGATTCATCGGCATCTTCAATATTGTCTGAATCCTTTTCTTCAATAATTTTTTTTGCTTCGATAACTTCAGTTGGCTTAGAAGGTGCATCCCCAGCGCCTTTTAATTCAGGAAAGGAAATGCTCTCAGCGATATCCAAATCCTCACCGCCAAAAATTTCAGTCGCAATATCGTCATTTTCTTCTTTACTAACATCAAATTCTCCAGTGCTTATCTCATCATAAGTTCCGACAGAAGAAGAAAAGGGCGTAGGAAGCGGTGGAGAAACAGAGGGTGGCGCGGCGGTAGTTACTGGCGGCGGCGCAAGAGCAGAAGTTGACAATGGCGGAGCAGCTGATGCTGATGATGGTGATGGAGGTTGTAACGGCGGCGGCGGAGATGCTGATGGCGGTGATGGTGATGGAAGTGGTGATGACAGCTGCGAAGCAAGGGATGGAGCTGGTGTCGAAGGAGGCATTTTCAAAAGATCCGGCATCGAAGGAGAGAGGATCTGCATCGGCGGAGAATTCGGATCCGGCGTAAGAGCGTTGGAAAGCAGCATCGACAATTTGGTGTGCACTTTGGCGATTCCGGCAGTGTTCACCGGCGCAGGAGGCGGAGTAATTTGAGAAGCCACTTGCGGCTGAATTTCTTGCGGTGAAACTGGAATTTCATCGTGCAATTCTTCTTCCAGTTCGTCCATAAGCCAGGACTCAAGCTCGGGTAATTGAGCCTGCGATTTGTTAGGTTCCAACCGCTGGTCGAGGGGGGCCTGAAAGTCGGCAGCCAATTTGGATGTATCCTGATCAACTTCAGGCAGGCGCAATTGTTTTAATTGCCAAATAATTTGCAGTAGTTGCTGAGCTTCAGCGTGATTGCCAGTGCGAATGAAGCTCTCATAGCGTTTTGTTTGTTTTTCAATGAGACGGTTGAGCCTCAGGTGTATTCCACCCTTTTCTAAATCAAACTCATCGTCATTGCTCTCTAACGGATCCATAACTCTCTAGAGGACCCCTGAATTTATTAATTGCCGCCATTATTTACTTACCCAATTAATGAATTCA
>CAZEQP010000715.1:0-2511 GCA_964514345.1 uncultured Candidatus Obscuribacterales bacterium | reverse complement strand
GAAGGGACCGTTGCAAACAGTTTCTGACGAGCACTTCAAGCGGCGCTATCAAGGCAGCAATCGAAACCTGGTAGTCATCATCACCAGCGATGTGTCGGCCAAAAAAGGCATGTCTGTCATAAAAGACGCAATGCCGCGAGTGACACGTCCCAACGAGATTTCTGTTACTTACCTTAATTTGAAAACGAGCGAAAAGGACAATTACATGCCTTTTGTCACCACCGGAACACCAATAAAAGTGGAGCAAATCGCATGGGACACCGTCAACGCATTAGGATTGACCCAAACTATTTTGAACGTTATACGTGCGAATCAGTAAAAGCGCCACTGGTGTGGCAAAAGCGGCGTAACTTTACATAAATACCCGTTTCTTTTGACAACCTCCTTGCCGCTGTGCCATACTGCGCAGTTCGAGAGGTTTTTAATTTTGAATACATTTGCAGATCTGGGACTCTCCAAGCGGGCGCTTGTGTCCCTGAACAAAGTAGGCTTCACCGAGCCGACCGAGATTCAGTCCAAAGCCATTCCGCCCATGCTTGAGCAGCTTGATGTTATGGCATCGGCTCAGACCGGCTCGGGCAAAACGGCTGCCTATGTGCTTCCTTTAGTCGAGCATCTGGAGCGCCGCAACAAAGTATGCCGCGCCCTTGTTCTGGTTCCCACTCGTGAACTGGCTATTCAAGTCAAAGAGCAGGTAGATAGATTCACCGCTCACGATCAACTGAAAACGATTCTTTTATATGGCGGTACTGGTTACGAAAAGCAGATTCGCGGATTGAGAGCCTTTCCTGATGTAATTGTCGCCACACCTGGTCGCTTGATCGACTTTATTAACCGCGGCATGGCAGACCTTTCAATGGTAGAATTATTAATTCTGGATGAGGCTGACCGTCTTCTTGATTTCGGCTTCATGCCGCAAATTCGCAAAATCATCGACCAGATTCCCACCCAAAGACAGACTGCATTGTTTTCCGCCACTATCGATGAGGGTGTATCGAAACTTGCCAAAGAGTACATGAAACATCCTGTGCGTTTGGCCGTTGATGCTGAAAAGCTCGATCCTTCTACAATCGACCAGCAGTTTCATAAAACAAGCGAATCTGAAAAAGAAGATTTGCTTTATAAAATTATTGAAGACGCTGGTAAAGGCTCGGTCCTGGTCTTCGCCAGAACTCGACGCAAAGCAAAAACTTTAGCCGCCAGCTTGCGCAAAGCAGCGATCCAGGCACATGAAATTCATGGTGATCTGAGTCAGAGCAAACGCGAACAGACTTTGGATATGTACCGCAAAGGCAAATTCAATGTTCTGGTCGCCACAGATGTAGCGGCTCGCGGTCTGGATATTTCAGCCATCAGTCATGTAGTGAACTACGACCTGCCGCAATTGCCTGCCGATTATGTCCATCGCATCGGGCGCACCGGACGCGCCGGTCGCACCGGAACCTCCCACACTTTTGTATGCGACGGCGACAACAGTAAACTGATTGAAATCGAAAAGGTCGTCGGACGCACATTGATGGAGCGCCCTGAAAGCGAGCTTGTTCATCCCAAGCGTCCTAAGCGCAACCGTCCGAAAAATCGCAAGCACAACATCGGTCGCGGATTGAATTTGGTTTTTGAAAAAGAAAAATTCGAAGAGTCGATCAAACAGTTTCATCAGGGCGTTACGGTAGAAGTTTAGTTTTCTTTTGTGAATTGACGGTCTTTTGTGTGTCTTAACCGTCGCAGACCGACTTCTGCATATCTGCGCACTCTCCAATCTTGATCATCTTTTTTGGCTTTCTCAAGATGTTCAATCATTGAATTGACAGTATCGATACTCACTTCGATTTTTCCGCTCTTGTTATACAGTTCATCAACGCACTGAGCACATTTCACTCTGACCATTGCGTCATCGTCATTATGCAGTTTTCCCATCAAAACCGGAATTACTTTTGTATTTTTTATAACCAGTTTCCCCAGTACCCAGGCTGAATTGATGCGTATATTTACATCGGGAGAAGACATCAGCTCGATGCATTTTAATACCTCGGTTTCCGATAATTGTGGTGCGGAACCGAAATTCAATTTATGCGAGTAGCCATGTCCAGGTAACATCCATCCTAATGCCGTTACTGCAAAAAGTTGGCAATTTGGATCTGAGCTTCGCAGAAAATCCAGTATCATCGGACCGGAATCTATGCGTGATGCGCACAGTGTGTAAATAGCATTGCAGAAATCACGTCCTTCGGGTTGAGTGGATTTCATGCGACCACTTCGCACTTCTTTTTCAATCTGGTCTTTTACAGGTTGTCCGTATGACTCTAATACTCTCTGAACTGTCCAACGCACAGAATGGCTTGGGTTGGTCAAGCAGCCGACAAGCGCAGGAATCGCTTTTGGTCCCATGGCACTTAGCTTTTCACGAGCTTTTGAGTTGGTGTCGTTCATCTCGGTGCGTTTTGCATTTAATTCATTTTTTCTTTTTGCGCTCATCGAAGCGGGTTTGCAAAAGGGCTTATCCCTCCAAAA
>CAZEQP010000714.1:0-2513 GCA_964514345.1 uncultured Candidatus Obscuribacterales bacterium | reverse complement strand
GTTTGACTCCGGCTGTGCGAGCCATACCGTCCATCAATTCGACACCGCGGGTAACAAGTGTTTGAGCGTCCACTTTTTCCAGATGCAATTCCAGTTTGCCTGCTTCTATTTTGCGCAAATCCAGAATATCGTTGATGATATTAACCAGGCGCTCTGATGAATTGCGGGCGATGCGGATCATCTCCATAGCCTCGTCTGAATCACGCTCGACTATTTCATCTGCCACCAGACTGAGTGCACCGCGAATTGATGTCAGAGGTGTTCTTAATTCATGTGAAACAGTAGAATAAAATTCGTTGATTCTTTTTTCCACTTCTTTTCTGTGAGTGATGTCGCGGGCTATGACTGAGATACCTTGTATTGCTCCCAGTTCATTTTTCATAGGCGCGATTGCTTGCGATATTTCGATTACTTCACCGTCTCTTCTCACCCGGACTGTTTCATAGTCATTAATTGATTCACCGCAGGCAATGCGCCGGGTTATTTCATCAAATTCTTTCATATGATCAGCCGGAATAATCAAGCGAATATTTGCTCCGATCATTTCATTCGCTTTATAGCCGTACATCTTTTCTGCACCCGGGCTCCAGGAGGTGATGGTGCCGTCTATGTTTTCACCGATGATGGCATCTTCGGAAGAGTTGACTATAGATGCAAGTTGTTTTGCCATCATTTCTGAATTGCGTTTTTCTGTTATATCGCGGATGAAAGCTGAGAATATATAAGTATCATCTGAAGCGTGAGGAGTGAGAGTGATTTCAATTGGAATTTCGTGGCCGTTTTTGTGAAAGGCGATCAGTTCTGTGCGTTTTTTTGCGAACTCACGTTTTTCATCCATCATCAGCATGGCAACGCGTGAATAACCGGTTACAGTGTGCGGTGGCAGTGAAATGAATGTAGCCAGATTAGACCCGATAGCCTCAGTTGCACTCCAGCCGAATATTTTTTCGGCTTGTTTGTTCCAGCTTGTCACTGTGCCGTTGACGTCGGTCATTACAAATGCATCGAGCACAGTATCCATAACAGTGGCCAATTTTTGTTCGCTTGAAGCCAGTTTCTCCGCACGCAATTCGGCAAGCTCCTGAATCTGACTGTTTGTTTCTTCTATTCTTGCTCTTTGAGTTGCCACTTCTTTAAGTTCAGCCAGACCACGCGAGCAGGAATTAAATAAAATGATATCTTCAAAAACCACCCATACTGCATGTTCTATCGATCTCCAGGGGTTGGACACCAACACTCCGTAAACCGACTCGGGAATCATTATTCCGCGGGTTATATGATCAATCAGCACCATAATGGTTGCTGTGCAAATTACTTTCCAGTCTCTGTAAAAAGCCAGGAAAGCAAGTGAACCGAATACATGAAAATGAGTTTCGATGCGTCCTCCCATCAAATGAATAAGCAACGCCGAAAAGAGCATCTGGCAGATGGCGATCACGTGGCGGGTAAATGCTTTTCCGGGATACATATAAATAAACTGCAATGCCGGTAGAGTGATTAACGCACCGAATGCAATGGCAAACCAGACATGCGGATGCAGGTAGCTTGATTTGCCTGCCCAGGCTAGAGGCGAATAGGTAATAGAAATGACTATGCCGGCAAACCATTGAATAATGAGCAGATGCGAAAACATGCGGTCAATTTTGACGTGCGATTCGTTAATCTGTTCATCAAATATCGCTTGAGCTCGTTCGTCTAAAACAATAGTTTCTTTCTTATTCATACTTGAATTAATTCCTTGCTACTTCTATTGACCCTGATTTGACTTTAGACTCATTATCAAAGAGTGGGCAGCCGAAAACCGGACTGCAACTGTTTTTGGATTTCTTGCTCATGGCCAGATCTTCAATTGCAAGTTGACCTGGATTGTCCCCTTCATGTCCCCGCGAACCTGTAATTCCGCCTGAGTAAACCAGTTTGCCTTTGTTGTCGAACAAGAAAGTTTGTCCGGATGTGCGGGCGGAAAAATTTTGTGCTTCGGCTCCATTTTTATCAACCAGACATTTTGCTCCTGGAATCGTATTTGCAGTCTGCCAGAGATCTGTTTTTTCCCATCCGGCGCCCAATTCATCCGGCTTCAAGAAAACCACCTGGCAATTGATATTCTTATGAGCGCGGCTCATTATTTTGCAAAGCTCGTTCAGACTTGAACGAGAACAAGGGCAGTGCGGATGAATAAATGTCACCAGAGTGAATTTGTCTCTATCCTTTTCCAGATGGCTGGCGGCCGGCCAGTCTGTATTTTGTGTTTTGACCTGTTCACCACGCTCGGTGCTGTAAGCAAGCAGAGAAAAATAAGCAAAGCCTAGAAGCAAAAACCAAATCGCAACGCTGACAGCAAGAGTGTTTTTTCCGGATCTCATGCCACGCTTCTCCGTCCATGCCATTGCTTGCAGATAGACATGATTTCTTCAGGCAACGTCTTGGGATCAAACGGTTTAGTAATAACGCCGATAGAGCCAAGATTCATAAAAAAATCAACTTCAGATTTAAGCGCTTTAGCTGTCATAAAA
>CAZEQP010000713.1:0-2518 GCA_964514345.1 uncultured Candidatus Obscuribacterales bacterium | reverse complement strand
TCTCCTTGACCAAAAGCAATACATCATTGAACTTGGTATTTAACTATTAAACATCGTCGCAGTTAAAAACTGGTGAAAATAGCCTGAACACACTAAAACTCATGCCACGAAATATAGTGGCATCACTCAGAGTTTCTGCAATGAAAATTGGGTATATTGCATGTATAAGGTTGCATTCATACTCTGACGAGAGAATAATCATGCCTTCCATCCATAATTCCAGCTCTATTACTCAAAACGAGTTCACGCCTGAAATTTTCATCTCAGGTGGAGGTATTGCAATCGGTCATTCAATCTCTGATGAACTGGTTGGAACAATATTCGCCGATCGATATCAAATTCTGGAATTAATAGGACAAGGGGGAATAGGCAAGGTTTATAGGGCATTTGACACCAAAAGAATATGTATTGTAGCCATCAAGGTAATGCGTCCGGATCTGGCATCAAATCCATCTACTTTGGCTCAGTTTCAGAAAGAAGTTCAAGTTGCCTGCAGACTGCGTCATTCAAACATTGCTTTCATTTATGACTTGGGATTACTTCCAAGACCTTACCTGGTAAGCGATTACCTAGACGGATTAAGCCTTTCTGATTTGCTGGAAAAGAAAAGGCATCTTGGTATGAATCGAAGCTTGAGGATCTTTCAACAGATTTTCCGCGGGATGGAATATGCACATAGTTATGGAGTAATTCATCGGGATCTTAAGCCCGGCAATATCATGCTTGTTTGTATTGACGGAGAACCTGATATTGTAAAAATTGTAGACTTCGGAGTAGCTGAAATTAAAAACAAAGGTGTAATCGACTCATTAGCTTCGTCTCTTACGAGGGATTTTTTCGGAAGCCCACTTTATGTAAGTCCAGAACAGTGCCTTGGAAATCCTACGGACTCTCGCTCGGACATTTATTCATTAGGCTGTTTGATGTACAGAACTTTGACCGGGTTTCAACCTATTATTGGGCAAAGCATGAAAGAATGCATTACGAATCATATTTTCACAGTCCCAAAATATTTTGAAGAAATTTGCCCGGAACTCAATATACCAAAACAGTTGGAAATGGTGATCAGAACTTGTATGGCAAAAGAAAAAGAAGATAGATTTCAATCGATCAGAGAAATCAGTCAGACTCTCTCGCTTTTCAGCAACTAATCATTGAGTGGTATACCGAGAACGCGCCTCAAGAATCCCTCATCAAGTCCTTGGTCTCCGGTGAGAGGATAAATTTCTTTGTCCTGCGAAATTACGACAGTTGGAATATGCGAGACGTTATCTGCATCTACGCTTTTCGGATCAAGATCCACATCCACAATTGAAAGTGAAAAAAGGTTTGCTCCTCCTTCCTTCAAAACACTTCTTACCAGCGATTCGGCAAAAGAGGCTTTCTCTTGATCTTTGGATGAGATGTAAAGCTGCAGATTCATAGTAATCTCCCGGTTTGTACACATTTTAACTTTGATCCTGTACATTCAAAAATAGCATGATCATTGTGAATATCCGGTGAAATTTCACACAAGAGAAAAACTCGTGAAGATGTATTTTCTCATTTTTACGTGATTCTCATAAATCTATCAGAAGATACTTATATATAGTGCCTTTCGCAAGCATTCGGTAAAAATAGTGGTATCAAAATTAATTGCAAAACTAGAAGACGCCGAACTAGAAACCGGATCTAGATTCGATAACCGATACGAGATTATGGAAATCATCGGCAGAGGCGGAATGGGAACCGTGTACAAAGCTTTGAACGAAGAAATGAATAGTTTTTCCGCTGTTAAAATTATGCACCCCATCATGATGGAAAATAAGAACCTGGTGGCACGTTTTCAACAGGAAGCCAAGGCAACGAAACGTTTGTGCCATCCTAATGTTGTAGCCATCAGAGATTTTGGAGCAGCCCCAACACCATATTTGGTTATGGAATATCTGAATGGAATAAACCTGGGTACACTGCTCGCCGGCTTCCAGCATCTTGACCCTAAACGCAGCCTTCGAATTTTTTTGCAGATTTGCAAAGGACTTGATCACATTCACTGCAAGAATATTGTGCACAGAGATGTGAAGCCAAGCAATATTTTACTCATAGATGTTGACGGTGAAGCGGATTTCGTAAAAATTGTGGACTTCGGAATTGCAAAAGTGGTCGTAAAAAAAGCTGAAAATTTAAATTGCTCAAGAGTAAATAAAAACTTTTTTGGCAGTCCGCTTTACATGAGTCCTGAGCAATGCCTGGGAATAGGTGCCGACAGACGATCGGATATATATTCTTTGGGATGTCTTATGTACAGAACCCTGAGCGGTCATCAACCCATCGAGGGTAAGGACTTACTGGATTGCCTGCAAAACCATGTCAATACCTGCCCCAAGGGTTTTGATGAAATTTGCTCCGGACTCGGCGTTCCCAAAGAGTTCGAAAAAATAGTTTTCAAATGCATGAACAAAGAAAGTTCCGATCGCTTTCAATCGATTCAAGAATTACAGCAAGCGCTTGAATCTATCTAGTTCTAGTAAGCATTCTT
>CAZEQP010000712.1:0-2524 GCA_964514345.1 uncultured Candidatus Obscuribacterales bacterium | reverse complement strand
TAAGTTTTGATGCCGCAGCATTCAGCTGGCTCTTCATTTTGTCCAGCAACTCTTTCAGTTTTTTAGCCGACAGAGGTTTAACGTAATAATTGATTTTTTCGTAGTCTTTGCCAGACTCGCGCAAGATTTTGTCCACTTCACGGCATTTGGTACAGGTCGGTTTTTCATAAACGGTTATTTTTTCGCCCACGATTTTTCTCCTCAAGGCCTCAGCCGGACAAACACTATACAGCAAAGCTTTAACCAAGTCATAACCTTTGAGACGGTGCGTAGCCAAGCAGTGAAAAATTAAAGTTGTTATGATGCAAATAGAGGCAGGCCGGCTCACGTTACAGGCGCTGCTTTTGGCGTTTAATTTATAACTACTAAAGCGGGAAAGACTCGCACCGAAAAAATGATAGAAATGCACGTGGATACAGTTGTTTTTGACCGAAAATCGGGCGAAACAGTTGTGGTTTTGAGCGACCAGGAAAGACGAATTGCCCTGCCTGTATTGGTTGGAATCTCAGAAGCCAAAGCAATCAGTCTGGCTCTCAATAACACAAGCTCCAAACGCCCTCTCACACACGATTTGCTTCTCAATGCCATTTGTCAGACCGGATATGAAGTAACCGATGTGGTCGTCAATGAACTTGAATCAAACTTTTTCAAAGCGCTTATTACCTTAAGTCCGCTTCGAAAAGAAGGGCAAACTGAAAATGATTTTCGCGCCCCCATAAAGCTTGATGCCAGACCCTCGGATGCCATAGCTGTCGCTGCCCTTTTAGGTCTGAGTGTAAAAGTGGCTCCCAGCGTACTTGAACATGCCAATTTTTTGATTGGAGGGGTTAAGGAAAAAGAAGTCCAACCGGAAGATTTCAAAAAATTTGTGCAATCTGTAAAAGCCTCCGACTTCAAACTGCCGGGCACATCCGGCCCCATTGAGTTGCCGCCTGACGAAGGAGAAGGTGAAGCCAAGCAGTTTTAATTATGCTAGATCTTAAAGCCTATCTTTTTAAATAAGGAGATCGGCTTTGACAATTAAAATTCTATGTTTGGCAGGAAGTCTGCGCAAAGACTCTCTCAACAAAAAACTGGCTAAAATTGCCGCTTCCAAAGCCGAGGCGGCAGGCGCCGAAGTCACTTATATCGACTTGAAAGACTTTGCTCTTCCCATTTATGATGGGGATATTGAAGCCGAATCCAGTTTAGGATTGCCTGAAAACGCAAAAAAATTGAAAAGCTTGATGAAAGAACATCAGGCATTTTTGCTTGCCTGCCCTGAATATAATTCATCCATTACTCCTGTTTTGAAAAACACTATCGACTGGGCTTCAAGACCGCTTGAAGGCGAAAAAAATCTTGAATGTTTCCGCGGA
The DNA here is from genome assembly GCA_964514345.1 of uncultured Candidatus Obscuribacterales bacterium. Taxonomy (GTDB): domain Bacteria; phylum Cyanobacteriota; class Vampirovibrionia; order Obscuribacterales; family Obscuribacteraceae; genus Aved-18. Next base: position 1,166 of record CAZEQP010000712.1, on the reverse strand, counting down.
AAAATAGCCGGTTTGCTTGCTGCGTCTCCCGGCAAACTGGGAGGATTGCGCGGACTTATGACTGTGCGTTCCATACTTGAAAGTATCGGGACTATTTGTATACCTGAACAATTTTCTGTTGCCCAGGCAGGCGAAGCTTTCGATGAGGCGGGAAATTTGAAAGATGCAAAACAAACAGCCGAAGTGGATAAGGTGGCAAAACGTCTTGTAGAAGTGGCAAGCAAACTTAATTAGCAGTATCTGTGTGGTAACTTTGTTTCTTTACTGTCACCGCACTTGATACTACGAACAATTTTCAATCATCACGAATCTTCATTAAGCGCCTGGTTACATAGATGTCTGGGAAGAATATATCCAGGTAATGTTGGTTCGGGCAATGGGCAAAAAAGAGCATATTTATTCGGCAGAAAATACTGCCGCTAGCGGACGCTTTTTGGAAAATGCCGAAAGCGTCGAAAGTGACGAAAACAACGAAAGTTATTCGCCACAAACTGAAATTCGTCGATTCGCCGATGGTGACGACGAAGCAGACATGCTGCGCAAGTATCTCAAAGATATCGGCCGGCACAAGCTGCTTTCTGCCACTGAAGAAATCGATCTGGCACGCGCTGTTTTGCGTGGAGATTCAGCAGCGCGACGACGTCTTATTCAGTCTAATTTGCGACTTGTGGTAAGCGTGGCAAAAAAATACAGAGGTCGCGGACTTACTTTTCTTGATTTGATCCAGGAAGGAAGTCTTGGTTTGATGCGGGCTGTGGAAAAATTCGACTCCGGTCAGGGCTGCCGTTTTTCCACTTATGCCACCTGGTGGATCCGCCAGGCGATTATGCGAGCAATTGCGGACAAATCGCGTATCATTCGCATTCCTGTGCATATTACTGAGACTAACAGCAAATTGCGCAAGTCAATAAATCAGCTCTGGATTAAACTCGGGCGCGCGCCCAATCTGGATGAAATTTCAAAACACACATCCATTTCCAAAGACAAAATTGAGCACGCTCTGGCTGCAACAAGTGCCTCAATGACTTCGCTTGATGCACCTTTGAAAGACAGCCAGGATACGACTGTAAGCGACATGCTGGCGGATCCTTATAGTGTGGACCCGGATGTTACGGCATCCAAAGCTTTGCTTTTGCGGGACATTTCAAAAATTTTGAGTGAGTTGA
>CAZEQP010000711.1:0-2525 GCA_964514345.1 uncultured Candidatus Obscuribacterales bacterium | reverse complement strand
CGCAGCCCCTATGCTGTGATGACCGATCCGGCATCCCATCAACACGGCCCAGTTCTGCCCGATGAACACATCGTCTTCAATCACTGTCGGTCTGCGGACGACCACGCCGTACTTGCGTTCTGACACACAACGCTTGGCTGTACTGTGGGTAAGAATGGACGCGCTTGTGCTTACATTCACTCCTTTGCCGATAGTCAGTCCACCCTGTCCGTCTATCAGAGTAAAAGGACCGATCCATGTACCCTCGCCGATTTCAGGCTCACCGGTTATCCAGCAATGCGGGTTGTATGTATTGGCAGGAAGCCCATCAACGGGGGGTTGAGGTGAGTACTTTGGCATCTGTAGCATTCCAATTTGTCAGGGCGCAATCTTGAAGCAACCCGGGGATGTCGTAATTCTGTTCTTTGAACCAGGAAATATAAGCTTTGAGCCCGTCTTCAATTGAAGTTTGCGGCTCGAAACCGGTGCTGTTTTTGATCAAAGTAATATCAGCGAAGTGACGATTCACATCAGCCGGACGCTCTTTCTCAAAAACAACTTTCATCTCCGACTTACCGAGAATATTGATCATCATTTCTGCAATTTTGCGGATGGTGATTTCCTGACCACGAGCCACATTTACCGCTTTGCCTACCAGATTTTCGGAACAAGTGGCGGCAATTATTCCTTTAACAGTATCCGGCACAAAAGTGAAATCTCGAGTCTGGCTGCCGTCTCCATAAATAACAGGCGGCAGATTATTGAGCATACGCACCAGGAACCTGGGGATGACTTCACCATGCACACCTTCATGATGCTCTCTGTATCCGTATGTATTGAACGGACGCACTACAAGAACCGGCATGCCATAAGTCTTGCCGAAAGCGTCGGTGTAAAGTTCACCGGCTAATTTGCTCGCTCCGTAAACTGTTGTCGGGCACAACGGATGATTTTCAGGCATGGGAGCGGTGATTGCCGTTCCATAAACTTCAGAAGAAGAAACATATACGAAGCGATCAAGCGGCTTCTTACGCTGTTCAGCCATGTCTTGAGCCAATTTGAGCACATTAAGAGTGCCTGTGGCATTCACTTCATGCACAAGAAAAGGCTTGTCGAATGACAGGCGCAAACATTGAACCGCCATGTGAATGACCACATCCACGTCTTTGAGCGATTCTTTCACTGCATCATTGTCTGTGATAGATCCTTTGACGAAGCGACAGTTTCCTGTGGCGAGCGCTTCTTTCAAATTGCTTTCTTTGCCCGAGGAAAGATCATCAAGAACTACGACTTTGTTGTCTTGCTCCAGAAGCCCATCTACAAGGTTTGAGCCGATAAACCCGGCGCCGCCTGTAACCAGAACTTTTTTGCCATTGAGTTGCATAACCAGTCTTTCTCCTGTTTTAGCTCAACGCCTCTTTAAGCGATTGAACTACGTGATCGATTTGAGCTTCGGTCAATTCGGGGAACATGGGCAGGCTGACCAGCCTCTCAGCCATATTTTCCGAAACCGGAAAATCACCTTTTTTGTATCCAAGGTTGCTAAACGCTTCTTGCATATGCACTGGAATCGGATAGTGAATGCCGGTCGACACATTTTTGGAGGCAAGATAGTCTTGCACTTTTTGTCTGGTGTCAGAATCAGCCACCTGCACCACAAACAAATGAAACACATGCTCGGCTCCCTGAGCTGTTTCAGGCAAAATGAGACCTTTCACTCCAGCCAATTTTTCGCAATATGCTTTTGAGTGTTTGCGACGCAATTCATTCCATTTGTTGAGATGCGGCAGCTTTACGTCAAGCACAGCCGCTTGCAATGAATCGAGTCTGAAATTGTGTCCCACAATCTCGTGCACATATTTCTTGCGTGAGCCGTGGTCTCTGTAAAGTCTGATTTTGTCGGCTATTTCATCATCATTAGTACAGACGGCGCCACCTTCTCCAGCCGCTCCCAGATTTTTTCCGGGATAGAAACTGAAGCATGAGGCCACTCCAAATGTACCTGCGCTCTGTCCATGCTCTTTGGCTCCATGAGCCTGGCAAGCGTCTTCCAGAACAGGTATGCCTTTAGCGTTAGCCAGTGCCATAATTTCTTTCATGGCTGCAGTCTGTCCATATAGATGCACCGGAATAATGGCTTTGGTTTTGGATGTAATGGCTTTTTCAAGCTGTTTCACATCCATGTTGTAAGTTTTGGGGTCCACTTCAACCAGCTTGGCTGTGGCTCCGGCAAACACAATGCCTTCCACTGTCGCCACAAAAGTGTTGGGAACAGTTATAACTTCATCACCTGGTCCTACCCCCATCGCAAGCAAAGCCAGATGCAGAGCCGCTGTTCCTGAGTGCAAAGAGACACAATGCTTGGTTCCTACATACTTGGCGAAATTAGCTTCAAACTGTTTTACTGCCGGTCCCATAATGAAAGAGGCATCTTGAAACACAGGGCTCAAGGCTTTATCCAGCTCCGGCTTGAGATTTTGAAACTGTTGTTTCAAATCAATGAACGGCACAGAAATTGAGTCAGTTGTCTTGTTGCCCGTTGATTT
>CAZEQP010000710.1:0-2531 GCA_964514345.1 uncultured Candidatus Obscuribacterales bacterium | reverse complement strand
TTCTTTCCGTTATTTGGAATGATTTGAGGGGGGCGCAAAATCTCTTGCGGGAAATCTCTCTGTGATCAGGTAAAAAATATTTTGCTTGGCTTCACTCGTCAGGTATTCGGGCGGCATACCTGATGTCCAAAGCCACATGAAAAAAGTTAGTGGGATCACAGGGGTAAAAAAATCGGCTTGGCTTTGAACGACAGTAAAACATCCCTGACTACTGTCGTCTAACACCTTATGAATTCTGAGAGGGAGTGATCCCTCTATCTCTGCTCTAACTGAGACATTTTATCAAGTTTGTCGACTGCTTCGTTACCAGCGAGATCGACAAGTATTTGTCGGCACTTTGATTTGGAAGGCTCATCTTTAGCAAGTTTGTAATCGCGGTAGGCACTTATTAATTGCTTGGCTGTGGTTCTAATCATGTTATAGAACATCATTTGTTCTTCTTGTGAAAGTTTAGCTTTCTTATTTCTGACATTCTCAGGAGAGTCGAGTAGTTGAGAAAAAATATTAAAAGAAAGATTTTGATTCAAACTAGTATCAGAGGCAGTTCCATCCTTGCCTCCAGATTTGAAAAGAACAGTCGCCCACTTTGATGAATCGGCAGAAGGAGCTAATTTAGCTAAAACAAAATTGATATCCGGAGAGTTTTCCAAAGTGGCTTTCCACAAAACCTGAAATTGAGCCGATTCTGAATGAGGTTCAGCACTAGATTCAGAAATCTTTCCTTTAGACGGAGGAAATTTATTAAGCTCAGCTTTATTGTATTCACCGATTAAGTTGTTATCAATTTTTTGTACCGCATCTTCACTGGTGAGTTCGGCAAGAAATTGTCTGTATTCTTTCAAGGTTTTGCCAATTTCATCTATATCTTTCTGTTGTTTTCGCAGAGTGTATTCCATTTCAATTTGCTTGGATGCGTCCATGTTTTTCGCGTCAGCAAACATCTTTTTCAAATCTTCAAAATCTTCATTGGCAATATGGAGCTGTTTATGTTTGATTTTGTAATCGCGATATTGACCAACTACGTCAGCAAAAAGCGGTCTTACGGATCTAAGGAATTCGCTTCTTTCTTGATCCGTCATTTTGTATTTTGCTTTTTCCGCAGCTAAGGCGAGTAGCTGTGAAGAAACGCTGAAACCCGCATTAAGATTCATTGTCACCTCTTCTACTTTGGCGACACTTACCAGAGAATTCAAAAAGGATTCCGCACCTACTTTATCTCCGGTTGGATACATTTTTTTTAGTAGATTTCTTACGTCTTCTGATTTCATTAGCGCTAGTCTGAAAAGCAGTAATATTTCTTCTTTTTCAGTTTGCTGCTCTTTTGTGAGTTTGGTATACAGCTCATCAGTAGCAGGTACTAATGTCAGCGGAGTGGCGTTCAACATATTTGGTTGATCGACAAGTCTCGATTTGTCGTTAGTATCGGCAAAAACCGGGCAAAGACTTGTAAGAAAGCCTGAAGCGATTGCCAATAAGATAGATTGTTTCAGCATGAATGCCATTCTAGCGTGCTTTGGGGCTGCCAAGATTGGACGTCCCTAATTTTCAAACCAAGCGAGTAGGTAAGATATGAGGAACCGAATCGTACTTTTATTGACTTTAGTATTCCTGGGCTCGTCTGTACCGGCTCACGCCGAGACGCAAGACAGAGAGCTGTTCGACAATATGGGCATGGACATGTTTTTGCGTGATGCCGAAAAATATGCCGACGACAATCAATATGATAAGTCCAAAGAGAAGTGGACCAAAGTCATTCAATTCATGCACTCGCCGGGATGGTTCCCCACAGCGGCCCTGGTGCCGATTTGTTTGAAATTTGCCCATCTAGCCGATCGCAATCTTGCCCGCAACGAATATGCCGACGCCGAGAATTTGTTGAAAGCATCTTATGAGTTTCCATTTCACAAGCCGGGTGAAGAAGTGCAAATGGACGCAGTGACTGTAAAGATGATTGATCATTTTAAGAAGAACAACCAAACCGACCAGTGCAAGCAGTTTTTGCAATTTGTGGTTAGTAAAACAGTCGGGCAAAGACAGGCTGGTTGTAAAGCTAAGTTGGAAGAACTTACGCATCCAATTGCGCAGGAAGTAACGCAGGAAGTAACGCAGGAAGTTTCACACGAAGCAACTCCTGATGCGCAAATTGATGCAAGCAAAACTCATCAGCATCCTTAAATTGTAAATGGGGCAAGCGAGGGGACTTGAACCCCCGAGTGCTGGAACCACAATCCAGTGCCTTAACCACTTGGCTACGCCTGCCATAAACAAGAGGGCAATTTTCATTATACACACAAGATGAAGAGTGCCCAGGTTTTAAATTATTGCGCGCCACAAATTGCAAAGAAAGGTGGCAAAACCCTGGCCAGTACACCGCCTATCGCAAAGGCGCACAACCAGGAGCCGATCCAGATGGTCATGGCTATTTTCATGCCGCGTTCTTTTATCATGACGCCGACTGTGGCGATGCATGGCACAAAGAGTGTGATTACTATCATGGCTGTCACCGCTTGAGCGGCAGTGAGCGAGACTTC
>CAZEQP010000709.1:0-2533 GCA_964514345.1 uncultured Candidatus Obscuribacterales bacterium | reverse complement strand
CTTGCAAAGCCTGCACCTCAACTCTGACCAGTTCTTGCTCATTGGTCGGTTGGTCGGAATTATGTGTTCTGTGCTTGGTTACCATGACAATAGCCCCCGGCTAAAGGAAGTGGAAATATCGCTAGATACAATATTCCCTTCCGGGAAGCAAAGAGCACACCGGGGCGGTAGTCAAGTGATTAATTGTGAGGACCAGGCAGTTTTACAACTGCTCTGACCTTAGGCGCGACGCTTGCGGGCGGCTTCGGCTTTGCGTTTTCTTTTAACGCTGGGTTTTTCGTATCTTTCGCGGCGCTTGATTTCTGACAAAATTCCAGCTTTCTGGATTTTTTTCTTGAAGCGCTTGAGAGCCTGCTCGATACTTTCCCCTTCCGCTACTCTAACCTCTGACAATGTCTATTCACCCCTCAGGTCGTCAATTGAATATCTGGCACCGGATATCTCCGGATAGCTGTCCAGATATGAAAAGCTATAACAGTTGCCATATTATCACTGATTCAGGGCTGTCACAAGAAATTGCCCCCAAATATTGCCGGTTCGCTTAACCTAAATGTGAAAGCGTGCAAGAATTAGACCTGGCTTAAATTTGGGGAGATGATATGCGCTCTGGATTGAAATTCTTTTTGTCGCTGCTTTTACTTACGTCGTTTGCTTTTCCGTCTTTGAGTCGGGCTGCGGATAAAGAAACTGATTCGTGCGATCAAAAAGCGGTGGATCGCAAAGCCATGGAGATTTCAAACTTCATGACACACTATTATCTGAAGCCGCAGCCTGAGCTGGTTGGCAAAGCGATGAGAAACTTCTGTGAACTGAGTCCGGAATTGAAGCAAAACGCCAGTTCGCCATTTTCAGCCTTCTTGAGCGTTATCTTCAGTAAAAATCCGGATAAGGTCCCAGGCTGGATCAAAGAAACGGCTTTCAAAGATCAGCTCGACCGGGGGGTAGTTAGCTATGCTTTGTGGACTGCAAACAACGAGGTTTGCCGACAGCAAATAAAAGTGGTGGCACAGGGAATGGCTTCACCTCGAAAAGAAGTAATTCTGGCTCTACTCGACAAGAAACCGGACAATTTAAAAACACTTCCGATAGTTTCAGCTGCGGATCTGGACAAGCTCTGGGCAGCCTTTGTGGCATCCGGTGATCGCATTTATGTCGAGCGCATTATGTCAGTCTTGCCTGAAGCCAACGGGAAAGGCATGCGTATTCTAATTGCCGCTGCCGCTCAGTGGTCCCTTTCCGCAAATGTGAAACAACATGCTTTAGTCAAACAAATCGCCAGAGAGGAAGTGAAAAAACATCCTGAATACAAAGCATTCATGAAAGACGTGAAACTTGATTGAGTTGGCTAGGCTAACACCTAGTTTGTATTCCAGCTTTTAGCCGCGGAAGAAGCTTCTTCAGACATTTTCATTTTGCGCAAAAGAGCCACATACTGATTTGCCGTGTCTTTGACCTCAGCGCTGTTCTTGCCATAAAGACTCGACTGGGCATTGAGCAATTCTTTGTACAGTGAAAAAGTTTTCGTATGGTCGCTTGCGTTCATAGTGTAGCGATACTTGTATTCAAGCATCGCTATTTGATCGCTCAAAGCGTCAAGAGCCACCTCGTTCTTCAAACCTCTGGACAGAATTATTATTTTAACCGCGTCGGCATACATGTGAATAAGCTCGTCTTCATGACGAGTGACAAACATGGTTTTGCAGCAGTTGCCTATTTGTTTTGCACCATTGAAAGCATCCTCATCGCCGGGTTTAGTTGTTTTCAGCCTGATAGCCAGAGCTTCTTTATACATTATGAAAGGGGCACTATGGATGGTGGATCTATTTTCGAGTGATTTTCCCCAGTGTTCAAGAAAAGAGGCTGTGGCGCCATTCTTATCTCCCAGTGCCAGCTTGACGCTTTTTACCGTTTCGCAAGACAGAGGTTCGACTTGTTTGTATTTTTTGTGCAGCATCAAAACGGCAAGACGGGCATTGCTTATGGCGTAGCGAATGTCTTTGGGACCGAATTTCCTGGCTATGGAAAGGGCTTTTTCAGCTTCGTCCGGATCATGACCTCGATAACGCGTAGCAGGCTCGCTGGCACCAATTATGGTGTCTTCCCATGATTGTCTGTCCTGTTTGCGGCAAGTAGAAAACGCCGATTGGGGAAAATATTTGTTTAGAGTTGCTGAAAGCACTTTTGCTTCTTTGTCTTTTTTCATACCGGACAAAGCATTGGCTTTATCAAAACTGGGACCGGCAATTTCCCAGTCCAGAATTTTAAAATTTTCAGATCGATGTTCAAGCACCAGGTCCAATAACGCATTAGCCTCTGCGTACTTCCTGGCGGCGATTAAGGTTTTAGCCAATTGGTGGCGGTAATAGGCAATTTCGTCTTTATGGAATTTGACGTCTTCACCGCTGTTCATCACTTTTAAAGCGTTGCGGCTAAAGGATTCGGATTCTTTTTCCTTTTTATTTTCGATGAGCCAGCGCGACATTTCAATAAGTTCTGCGCTCAGTTTTTTACGATCGTCATTGCGCATATCGTT
>CAZEQP010000708.1:0-2534 GCA_964514345.1 uncultured Candidatus Obscuribacterales bacterium | reverse complement strand
ATACATCCTGTCTACAAGATAGTCGATACTTGCGATGCCGAACTTGTTTCTTACACGCCCTATCTTTATTCCACTTACGAAAGCGAAAGTGAAGTCCCACTTCCCGCCAAAAACAGCAAGCCTAAAGTGATGATACTGGGCGGCGGTCCCAATCGCATCGGGCAGGGCATCGAGTTCGATTACTGTTGCGTGCATGCCAGTTTGTCTTTGCGTGAACTGGGATACGAACCTATTATGGTCAATTCCAATCCTGAAACAGTCTCAACCGACTATGACGTTTCGGACCGACTTTATTTCGAGCCGCTCACGCTTGAAGACGTTATGAATATCGCTCAAGCCGAAAAACCTGAGGGCGTCATAGTCCAGCTGGGAGGTCAGACTCCTTTGAAACTGGCAAAAGGACTTGAATCCAGGGGTCTTAAAATTCTGGGCACCTCTTGCGATTCGATAGACAAAGCCGAAGACAGAGCCAGGTTCGGAGAAATGGTCACTAAATTCAATAAACTGGGCTTGAAACAACCCGCAGGCGCCATCGCCAAAACAGCAGAAGATGCCAAGGACGCCGCCGCCAAAGTGGGATATCCTGTTCTGGTCAGACCCAGCTATGTGCTGGGTGGTCAGGCTATGGAAATTATCTATAACGAAGCCGACCTTGATAACTGGCTGGCTCGAGGATTTGCCGGTGGATCCGGCCAGTCCATATTGCTTGACGAATTTCTTGAAGACGCTGTAGAAATTGATGTGGACGCTATTTCAGACGGAAGAGCCACCATAATTGCCGGAATTATGGAACACGTAGAGCAGGCTGGAATCCACTCCGGAGACAGCACCTGTGTATTGCCCACTCAAACTATTCCATTGAAAATTATAGAAAAAATTCGTGAATCTACAATAAAACTGGCTTCTGAACTGGAAGTGAAAGGACTTATTAACATTCAGTTCGCCATGAAAGACGGCGAATTATATGTACTGGAAGTCAATCCCAGAGCCAGCCGAACTATTCCCTTTGTCAGTAAAGCCACAGGTGTTCCCTGGGCCAAACTGGCAGCCGGTGTCATGGTAGGCAAGAGCCTTTCCCAATTGGGAATATCGCCCAGACACATTCCGCCGTATGTGGCCGTTAAATCGGTAGTCATTCCATTCGACCGATTCCCCGGCGCCGAAATTTCACTGGGTCCTGAAATGCGCTCTACAGGCGAAGTTATGGGCATAGCTTCCCGCTTCGATCTGGCATTTGCCAAGGCTCAACTGGCGTGCGGTCAGGCTTTACCCACAGGCGGGTGTGCTTTTATTTCAGTCACAGATAAGCACAAACAAGAAATAGTGCAGATTGCCCAGACTCTTTATACTCTTGGTTTCAAACTCATAGCCACCAGGGGCACAGCTCAAGTCATCTCATCTGCCGGCATTCCGGTGCAAAACACCAATAAAATCTCGGAAGGTCGCCCCAATCTAGTCGACCAGATTAAGAATGCTAACGTGCAACTGGTCATAAATATTCCATCAGGGAGAAGCGCCAGAGGCGACGATCAGATCATCCGACGCTCGGCCATCAATTACCGAATCCCTGTAGTAACGACCCTTTCAGGCGCAAGAGCCGTTTGTTCGGCCATCGGAGTCTTGCAGGCAGGAGAGCTGCCCGTCAAGAGTTTGCAGGAGTATCACGAAAGCATTAACCGATCTGAATCTAAATCAAGGCTCACAAGCGCCCCTTTTAGCCAGTCTATCTGAGAATTTAGTGTAAAATAATCCGGCTTGCCTGAAATATAGCCCTCCGGAGAAATACAGTGAACACTGAATTAGCCAAATACATAGACCACACCCAGCTCAATCCGCATGCAAGTTCAACAGAAATTGCCCAGCTTTGCAAAGAAGCAAAAGAGCACAATTTTTATGCCGTATGCGTGAACCCGTACTTTGTCCAGGAAGCAAAAAAACATCTTTCTTCCAGCAAAGTGCAGGTTGCTTGCGTTGTGGGATTTCCCCTGGGAGCCAATCACACTGAAATCAAAGTGATGGAATTGAGCCGTGCCATCAAAGATGGTGCTGATGAAATAGATCTGGTCATAAACATCGGCGCTTTGAAAAACAAAGACGTAGACTATGTGCAAAAAGAAATTGCCGAATGTGTGAAAGCGGCGGGCGATGTTCCGGTCAAAGTAATCATCGAATGCGATCTATTGAATAAAGACGAGAAGGTTGCCGCCACTGAAGCCTGCGTCAAAGCCGGCGCTTTCATGGTGAAGACATCCACCGGTTTTGTCAAAGACGGCAAAGGAGCCACTGTTGAAGATGTGGCTTTAATGAAAGCCACCATAGGCAAAAACAAGCTTGGTATCAAAGCCAGTGCCGGAATCAGAGACTACAAAAAAACAAAAGAATTGATTGACGCCGGTGCAGACCGCATCGGCACTTCTTCCGGAATTGCCATTCTCACCGGTGCTACAGCCGGTGCGACGGCATATTAGGCGGCAGCTCAGTAAAAACCAAATCACGAGGACAAAAAATTGAACTTCAAAAACAAAAATGTCGGC
>CAZEQP010000707.1:0-2536 GCA_964514345.1 uncultured Candidatus Obscuribacterales bacterium | reverse complement strand
CACTGGCACCATGGGTAGTACTTTCAGCCGTTCTGGCAGTTTTGATTTTTTGGAACATGAATGCCGATCCGCGCACAGTGGTGAGCAAACGGAATTTCTTTGGACTTTTGTCAATCAAAACAGATAAAAGCAGCAATTCTTGCCAACTCTGGGACGGATGCACAATGCATGGAGAAGAAAGCCTGGATCCTCAGAAGTTAAATATTCCCTGCAGCTATTATTCCAGACAGGGTCCATTGGGAGAACTGATGCTGGAACTCTTCCAGAGCCCATCTAAAGATTTTCCTTTTGCAGTCATAGGCATGGGCACAGGAACCGCAGCCGCATTCGCGCAACCCGGGCAGCCGGTTTTGTTTTACGAATTGAATCCGACCGTTATAGACATTGCCACTAACCCATTTTATTTTACTTTTCTATATGAAGCGAAAAGAAGGAAATCAGATTTGCAGATCACTGCCGGTGATGGCAGGCTGAAAATTAAATCAGCGCCCGATAAATACCTTGATCTGATTATCATCGACGCATACAGTTCCGATTCGATTCCCACTCATCTTTTGACTCTGGAAGCGCTGAACCTTTATCTGAGCAAGCTCACAGACAGGGGGACAATAGCTTTTCATGTCACCAACACTTATTACGATTTGAAGCCGGTTCTGGCAAAACTGGCTAAATCTATCGGTTTGCAAACCCTGAGCGGAAACGACTTCTATACAGGCAAAAGTCCGCTCAAAGAGCCCTCCGACTGGATGATAATTTCGAAAAACCAGGATCTGCTCAACCGCTTGAAAAACAACAAGAATTGGCAAGAGGTCCCCAGCCCGGACAATATTAAAATCTGGACTGACGATTATTGCGACCTTTTATCAGTGCTGAAAATTCCATTCTCCTGAGCACCTAGTAAAAGAAGAATGTATTATTCTTAAGGCGGTTTGGTTTTATAAAAGTCGAGCAAAGGTTGAAATGAAACTCCTCAATTCCATACTTCTGGTTTCTGTTTTTCTCATTTCTCTTTTTCTCTCGTCCGCACTGATGTTCACTATCGAACCGATGGTGGCAAAAATGCTTCTTCCCCTCATGGGGGGAGCCGGAAATGTTTGGAACACTTGCGTCTTCTTTTTTCAATGCTTGCTTTTACTGGGTTATTTGTATGCTCACTTTTTGAACAGCTTAAAAATTACCCCGATCTACAAAGCGATCATCCACTTAATCGTAATCTGGCTACCGATTCTGGCATTGCCTGTAAAAATTTCGGAGCAAGATACAATGAGTGAACATCCTTATTTGTATCTTTTGCTTTTGCTCACAGCGACTGTGGGAGGAATCTTTTTGGCTCTTTCCACAAGCGCGCCTTTATTGCAAAAATGGTATGTAAGCACCAGAGGTCCTGGAGCAAAAGACCCTTATTTTCTTTATGCCGCAAGCAATCTCGGCTCGCTTGTCGGGCTATTGAGCTACCCATTTGTTATCGAACCTGAAATAGGACTGGCAGCACAATCCAGCTTGCTGTCAAAATATTATGTGGCGTTCTGCAGCCTTATTTCAATTTGCACAATTTTCTACGTGCTTAAAGCGAGCCCGCAAAAGGGCAACGAAACGCAGGTGGAAGAACAAACAGAAGAGATTGTTCGCCCTTCCTGGAAGAGCTATGGACAGTGGATTTTTCTAACAATGCTACCCTCCAGCCTGGTGCTGGGAGTCACTTCTTTTGTCACTTGCGAACTGTCCGCTTTTCCTTTGTTCTGGCTGATTCCACTTTCAATTTATATTCTTTCATTCGTCATCGTTTTTTCACACTATTCGCCCAGATATCAAAAATGGCTGGATTTACTGGCTCTTGCCTTTTGTCTTTATATATTGGCTAATTTCTGGGGCAATTACGGACGCTCATGGTCTCCCAATATCGGTGTGTCATATTCTTTGATCACTTTATTTTTTGTCTGTATGGCCTGTCACGGAAGAGTAGCCGGAGACAGACCGGCATCAAAATATTTGACTCACTATTTTCTTTGTATCGCAGTGGGCGGCATAATCGGCTCCAGCATCAATACTTTTATCGCCCCAATTTTACTTTCTAATATTTCGGAATACCCGACAGTTCTGGCAATCTGCGCGGCGGTATTTTTGTCTAATCTTAGCCTTTTCAAGTTCAAAGTGCCTGCAAAAGCGGTACCATGGATAGTGACATCGGCTGCTCTGGGAGTGCAATTCTTTTATTTTTACTATTCCGACGACAGAACAGTTCTGGCCAAAAGAAATTTCTTCGGACTATTGAGAATAAAAGTAGACGAGAAGTCCAACCTGTGTGAAATCTGGGACGGCTCCATCATTCACGGGGGACAGAGTCTAGATCCGCAAGAGCGGGCTCTTCCTTTTTACTATTACAGTCAGGACGGTCCGGTCTGGACTCTGTTAAAAGCACTCACTCATACTATCGGCTTAAAAAAACATGGCGTTATTGGAATGGGGGCAGGAACAATGGCTGCCTATGCAGCGCCCGGACAATCGATAGTGTTTGTTGAATTGAATCCGTCTGTGG
>CAZEQP010000706.1:0-2544 GCA_964514345.1 uncultured Candidatus Obscuribacterales bacterium | reverse complement strand
TGGATATTTAAGCACTTTCTTCGATGAGAAAAGCGCCCAGAGCATGATAAATCTTTATGCCTCTATGGGTGGTGCAGCCATAGGCGCCGGATTAATATTGTTCTTGCTAAAACCGACTATCAAGAAATTGATGGGCGGTGTAAAGTAGCCTGCTTAGAACCATGAAAAAATTGACTTAATGATTCTGGCGATTTCACCCGGAATATAAAAACAGGTCGCGATAAAAGGTCCAATTATTGGAAGCAAAAAATTAGGACAAACAAAAATCAGGATAAACATAATTCGCGCAATTATGCGTTTCCAGCCTGGTTTCATGGCGGGAAGAACCAGTGTTAGCGCACTGCCCAGAGCTTGCCATGCCAGTGAGATTAATATTATTGCCAGACAAAATTTATTCACCAGAAATGGAAATAAGTATCCAGGCAATAACAAGTAAGTGCCTACATAGGCAAAAATCGAAATTCCGGCACAGACAAGAAGAAAAATTCTATCGTTTTTATTTTCGGGTGTGAATTCTATTTTCATCATGCAATTTCAATCTTCATTTTTCAAATAAATCAGAATTGCCAGTCAGATGCAATAAAAGCCAGCGCCTGTATCGTCTGTCTTTGAATTTCGGAACATTATGTATAACGCTTTCAGCCAGTCTGGAAGCGGCTCCGTAGCATGTATCAAAGAACTCGTTCAAACTCACAAGTTCGCTCTTCTTTTCTTCTTTGGTGGGTTGTTCCAAAAGAACAAAGTCTTTCCTCAGCGAAAATGTAATCTGTCCGTTGCCGTGCAAATCCATATAAGTGTGCGATTCATAGTCTTTGTTTTTGAGCGATTTGGCAATCCAGCACATCTCGGGAAGGAAGAAGCCGAGCAGACATTGATGACGTACATTCATCGAAAAATCCACGTCATTAGCGATAATCATGCCGTCGCCTTGAAAATGACTGTAAAAAATATTGTCTGATTTAATTTCAAAATCGGTGCGCTCTATGGCTTGAAACTGACCTTCATTAAGCACATAGTCAACTTTGATCATGATTGATCAGCCTAAAAAAGTATCCGGCACAAGTCTTTCTTCTTCTTCCAGTTCGGGTATTTCAGTAAGTTCAAACAACGCCATACTTTGCGACGGTACAACAAAAGTATTGCCGGCACCCCAGCAGCTGCTTGAAAGTTTTGAAGTTGTTTCAACCAGAAGAGTCCAGCTTTTTCTTGCCGCCAGAATGCTTGGCGAAAAGTCGTGGGTAAGACAAAAATGGTCTTCATGACTGGGCAGTGTAAAAGGTACATCTAGAGTTGATGCGTTGAACAAGATTAAAAGGGAGTTGCCCTCTTCCGAATTGGGATGATTGCCTTCGAATATGACACCAAGATGTTTGCGTTTGCCATCAAGCCAGTCGGCTTCTTTCATTTCAGTGGCGTCTTCTTTGAGCCAGACTACTTCTTTGGTGGCGGCTTTGGACGTTTCTACACTGGTCTGAGTTTTGAAAAAGGTCCGTCTTTGCAAAACGGCTTGAGTGCGACGGACCTTAGCCAGTTGAATTACAAATTCAAGAAAATCAAGGTCGTCTGGATCATTAAAAATATTCCAGTTGGTCCAGCTTAAATCGCTGTCCTGGCAGTAAGCGTTGTTGTTTCCTTTTTGGGTGCGGCCAAGACTGTCACCACCTGAAATCATGGGGACACCAATAGACAAGAGCAAAGTGGCCATCATATTTTTGCGTTGTTTCAAGCGCAATGCTCTCACTTGAAGATCTTCAGTCGGACCTTCGGCACCACAATTGAAACTGTGATTATGATTTTCGCCGTCACGATTATTTTCCAGATTGGCTTCGTTATGTTTTGAGTTATAAGTGACCAGATCTTTTAAAGTGAAACCGTCATGACAGGTGACAAAATTGATACTTGCGTGCGGGCTTCTGCCTGAATGTTCATAAATGTCCGAGCTACCTGTAAGTCTGGTGGCAAGCTCACCGAGCACACCGGCGTCACCGCGCCAGAAGCGTCTTACTGTGTCTCTGTATTTTCCGTTCCACTCGGTCCATAGTATGGGGAAATTTCCGACCTGATAACCGCCTTCTCCCAGATCCCAGGGTTCTGCTATTAGTTTCACCCGTGATATCACAGGGTCTTGTTGAATGACATCAAAAAAGGCAGAGAGTTTGTCCACATCGTATAGTTCGCGGGCAAGAGCGCTTGCCAGGTCGAATCTGAATCCGTCCACCCGCATTTCTTCCACCCAGTATCTTAAACTATCCATCAATAACTGAATGACATTAGGGTGCAGCATATTGAGCGTGTTGCCGCAGCCGGTATAGTCTACATAATAACGTCTGTTTTTAGGATCTGTGCGGTAGTAGCATAAATTGTCTATGCCTCTAAAGGAAAGAGTCGGTCCCAGGTGACTGCCTTCAGCTGTGTGGTTGTACACTACATCCAGTATCACTTCTATGCCGGCTGCGTGCAGGGTGCGCACCATTATTTTGAATTCTTGCACAGCGTTCAAGCTCAGCGTTTTACGGGCGAAACGACTGTCGGGTGAAAAGAAAG
>CAZEQP010000705.1:0-2546 GCA_964514345.1 uncultured Candidatus Obscuribacterales bacterium | reverse complement strand
GGCTACTTGCGTGCAATCAAAGTACCTATAGAGATCGGTCGTGTCGTTCAGAGTTTTGACGTTTCCTTTAGAAGCTGGAGTCCATTCTATGAAATCCATAAGTCGACTGGAATGCGCTTGCAGTGTTTCGCGATATTTATCTATCCAATCCAGCATCACCGATGATACCGGAAACAGCATTCCGGGCGGCGTAAATTGCCTGTCGGAAAGCGTGTGATGAATCAGGCATCGGTGTAGTCTTCCATTGCCGTCAGCAAATGGTTGGACGTAGACAAAGCCAAAAGAGGTTGCTGCCGCTTGAAGAACCGGATCTAAATCACCTTCTTTCATGATCTTATTTGTTTCAACAAGAGCGGTCATCAAATCAGCTAGGTCGTTCGGTCTTGCGCCAATGAACTCAGGAATCGGCTCACCATCAGGCGTGTGTTCGCCTAAAAAAACGCCTTCAGAACGCAATCCACCTTCGACAAAACGGTTGTCCTCAATGAGAATTCCGTGAAGCCGAATGAGTTCTTCCAGAGACAACGGAATTTTACCGGCTTGCATGACTGCTCGCCCCCAGCGCTCAATGCGATTGCGTGGAGGTAGTTCTCCCTCTATTTGAAAACTAGCCTGGCTATCCGCCAGGAGCAGGAAGCTTGCCGCTCGAGCAATCACGGCTTTGCTTACGCGTCCAATTATAGCCTGCGCTGATTTTGAGAGATTGCTATCGACATATGCTTTTAAAGTTTCTGTTTTTCTGATCATAGGACAGAAACGAAATGTGCCCAGAAGATTGTCGCGTACTTTGTGTCTGCGTGATAAGGTGCCACTAGATTTGGTGAAGTATTTTTCAGTATCAAGTAAATCAACTGAAGTGACATTCGACGCATCAGGTACATTAAGACTATTTCCAGTCAGGTATTCATACAAATACCAGGCTCGTCTTGTTAGCATGCTGGTTGGAGCCGACTGAACATATTGCCTCACCGTATCAGGCGGGAGTACCTGAAATACTCGCTTTAGGACAAGTAGATCTATACTCTCGTGTCGCATGGCGAAATTAAGATGGGCTTCGACGGTTGGAGCAAGTTCATGGCGTTTGCTGTAGACTCGCCACTCTCTGTCCTCTTTTATATGTCCTTTTATATTCTGCTCGGAAATACAAGAAAGTTCTCTTACCGGAGCCTGAACGTTAAACGCCTGTACTAACGCCGACAATCCGGCCAGGGTGGTCCCGGTCGGCAGCGCAGCATTTTGAAAGACGGTTGGTTTTTGGGGTTTCAGGTCCATTTGAACGGTTCCAAAAGCTTCTTTTTGGGTTCCGAATGTGTTTATTTTACCACGATAGGTTCCAAAAGCATCGAAATATCGTTAGAGAGTTCCAAATTATTTGATTTTCGGTTGTTCTGACAAAGTTATCTGCAATGATTCCAAAATCCTCTTTTTTCTCGGAAGTGGGTCCGCTTTCTTGGGTTGAGAGAAGAGCCGATTTTTTTTTTGCGTCGGCATTTGGCTCCCATAGTTACAAATGTGCGTCTGAGGTCATGGACAGTAAAATGAATTCCGGTCCTGGCGCGAGCACTTTCGACGATACCAGATCCGATGGCAAAACTTTTGAGATACTGAGCCGCGACCAGCTTGCCGTGAAAGTTGTCGCATCCTGTAAAAGCGTCAAAAGGTGATGACAAGGGTTCGGATTGATGAACATCCGTACTGTACAATGCTCATATGAAAGAAATCAATTTCCGCTCTGCTCAGTTTTTGAAAAGCGCACCAGGCATTGAACAATGCCCTCCGGAAAAAGGTGCTGAAGTCGCATTTGCCGGGAGATCCAATGCCGGCAAATCCAGTGCGATAAACAAACTCACCCAAAACGGAAAACTGGCCCGTACCAGTAAGACCCCCGGGCGCACTCAACTAATCAATTTTTTTCAGTTGAATAATTCTCCTGATTTACGCATTGTTGATTTGCCTGGATATGGCTTTGCTAAAGTGTCTCAGTCGGTGAAAAATCAGTGGCAGGAAAGTTTGTCGCAATATTTGCACGAAAGAAAATGCTTGCAAGGTCTGGTTTTGCTCATGGACATTCGACAACCTATGCAGGATTCAGATACCATGATGATTGACTGGGCAGTACAGTCTGAAATGCCGGTGCATGTGCTTTTGACTAAAAGCGACAAATTGAGCGGTGGTGCGGCCAAAAATACTCTTTTGAATATTCGAAAAGAGATAATTGAGGCAGGTATGGAAGATCTGGTATCAGTGCAAACCTTCTCCGCTCAGAGTGGAGATGGTGTCGCCGAACTTACCAGATTGCTTAATAAGTGGCTGCTCTAAATGGATAAAAAACGAAACAGAATCATTCTGGTCAGTGTTCTTACACCAGTGGCATTGCTGGCGCTTGGGCTTACTTATCTAATCTTTTATATGGTCGATGACTACCAGCAAGTTCAGGCTTGGAGTCGATCCGGCATCAACAAGCTCGGACAGGCGGTTTATACGGACAGGCCACTCGAAGATAACCAGTTGATCACTGAAAGAGGTATTTATGAAAAGCAGATTCC
>CAZEQP010000704.1:831-2548 GCA_964514345.1 uncultured Candidatus Obscuribacterales bacterium | reverse complement strand
TCAATGAAGAGGTTTGTCCGTCATTACCTCCCTTGGCGAAGGGGGAAGCGATTCGGGTTGAGCTTTTAAAATTGGCTCAAAGCAAGCCTGATGAATTGAAACTCGACCTAAAGCTTAGGGAAATCAGCAAGAAGCATGGCATAGGTCTTCGAACCACGCAAAAAACATTCATGTCCATAAATGAGGTGCTTCAAAAAGAGGCTTCTGCTTGTGCAAAAAAAGAAGAGCAGCAGGCAAAGGAAAAAGAAGATAAGAAAAAGACTGAGCAAATGGCTTTAGTACGAAAACGGGCACAAGAGATTGCTCATTCATCGGACATTTTTGAGGAGTTCAGAACAACTCTTAAAACATATTCCGGCTACATTGCGAGTGACTTAAATGCTTCCACAATCTTGGTTTCTCATGCCTCGCGTTTGCTTGACAAAAGTTCAGCGTTCATTATCTGCGGACCTAGCGCCTCTGGAAAATCTGATTTGATTGAAAAGGGAGCAGAGTATTTGCCTCCGGAGAGTGTTTTAAGATGCACCAGTTTCAGCAATCAGGCACTCCAGTACATCGGTCCATTGACCCATAAGTATGTGGTTGGTGGTGAACTCAAACCGTTAGTGCCGGGTGAGGATGACTCTTTTCAGCAAGCATTCAGGCAATTAATATCCGAGAATGCGATTTCTCGTGCAACATCGGAGAAAGATGAAAACGGTATACGTGGTACCAAAATCCACCGAACAACTGGACCTGTCACGTTTATTTTCTCTACAACAAGAGAGCAAACTAACTTTAGTGATGAGTTTGTAAATAGACTTAGCTGGTGCCCAACCAGTGACGAGCCAGGTCTGACAAGGGAGGTACTAAAAATGCAGGCAGAATCAGCAATGAATCCACCTAATGAAGACAGAAGGACAGCGATTGCATTGGAAAAGGAGGCTTGGAGGGACTTTCACAGGAGCTTGGAACCACTGATCGTTAAAATACCTTACGCGAATCAGGTTCTGGTCAATTCTTTTTTAGTCACTACTCGTCGGTTAAATCTGATTTTGCTTAATTACATCAGCGCTAGTGCAATCTTGAATCAATTTCAGCGTAAGTATGCATTTGATAATGGAACTAAAATGATTGTTGCAAATCACCAGGACTACAAGAAAGCATACGATTTAATAACTGCAAATGCGCCCAGGGCTCTGGATCTAGTTGGTCCTAGAGCCATAAGCACCTTTAAAAAGATCCAGCTCTTATTTGGAAATACTGAATTTACAGTTGCTCAAATTCGCAAAGTGATTCCAGGATTGTCTCTGGCTACAGCAAAGAGACATATCGCAGATTTGAAAAACGCCGGATGCATAGCCGATTTTAAAAAGGATGGCAAGGCATTTGTATATCAGATAGTTCAGGAGCCAGCGCCTATGGAAGACCTGGGTTTAGTTCATCCAGACTTAATATCTACAGTAGGAGTTCAGCAGCTCACTATATATGAGCTAGTTGGTGAGCCGATGATAGGTATGAAAGTTCAGGGAAAAGAACTATTGGGTCAAAAGCTCAGGGCAAATCCTATTTTGAGAAAAGGTTTTCGTTGTAGTGGTTCTCAGTCATACAAACTGCTTGCTGCTCAAAAAATAAAAGCGGGAAGCAGCAATCCTATTCAAAAGAATGAGAGCGAGCAATGATTTTCTTCATCTTAAATACCAGTAGATAGTACCTTCCTTCCTAGCGAACAAACTCA
>CAZEQP010000704.1:0-821 GCA_964514345.1 uncultured Candidatus Obscuribacterales bacterium | reverse complement strand
GGCTCATTGTGCAACTTTCGATTTTGAGCTTTACGCTGAATAAATTAGAACAACTGGAGTAAAGAAAAACGCATGAATTTTGATAAAAAGTTGGTTAACGCCTATTTTGAGAGATTTGCCAATCGGACTGACGTATATGCAATGCAAGTAGCAAACCGTCAAAGCTATTGGTACGAGCCACGTCATGAAACAGTGACACTTGACTTAGTACAAGCACATCTCAAGGCAGAAATTACAATAGGTTGGTACAACCTCTCAGAAGACAGCAAGTCTAAATGGCTATGCTTTGATTCGGATGAAGAGAATGGCCGTCTATTTGAACTGGCCAAATCATTCAAAGACAACAACTGGCAGGTGGTGCTGGAAGGGCAAAGAAATGGTCGAGATGGACATTTATGGCTATTCTTCGATCAGGCAGTTCCAGCTGTTTACTTGAGAAACCTGGGAAAAGTATTCCTTGACTCCGTGGAAATTCATGAAAAGGAGCTTGAGATGTTTCCCAAGCAAGACTTTCTCAAATCTTTGGGAAACCTAGTACGTGGTCCTCTGGGAGTGCATCAAAAGCCAGGAGCTGAAGGTATACGTCGATGGTTTAACGGCCCGGAAAAATCAATTCAAAAACAGTTGGAATGGCTGGCACTACAGCCAGTGAATAGTAGCAAGCAGTTGCTTTTGTTGACAGAGCAGTTGCAAGAACGAGCGCAAATCAAAACTTCTCTAAAAATCAATCAATCAGTGAAATCAAAACGTGCCAGCAATAATCATATTGACTGTAGATACTATGCAAAGCGCAATGGCGTCAACAGTGATTCTCAATTGTG
>CAZEQP010000703.1:0-2551 GCA_964514345.1 uncultured Candidatus Obscuribacterales bacterium | reverse complement strand
CGCCGAGTAAACCCGACCGCTTTGAGATTGGTTCACAAAGAAACTCAATTGCGCAAACACCGTCAGGAAAAACAAGGCGAAATGCGCGACCACCTCAAGCACACAGTGGAAGGATCGGCACTGGTGACAGTGGCAATCGCCGCATTTATCGCTGTCGGTTTCAGCTTGACTTTCGCCCGCCGATTCAACATCATCATGTCAAACACAATGAGTGTGGCGGCAGGAAAAGGTCTGGCAGAGCCGCTTAAAGGTTCAGACGAACTGGCCAAACTGGACGGAGTTATTCATACTCTATCGCGCGATTTGACCATCACCCGTGAAAAAGAACGCGCCATGATCGACAACACGGCTGAAATCATTTGTTCGCTGGATGAAAGTCTGAGAATGTCCGAGCTCAACCCGGCCATCACAAAACGGCTTGGATACCAGCCTGAAGAATTGCTTGGCAGCAATTTGATTTCAATCATCCATCCTGAAGACAAAGACGAAACATATTTGAATTTGCAAAAATGTCAGGGCATGGACGCCGAAATAAATTTTGAAGCCCGTGTCAGAAGCCAGGATGGACGCTTCATGTTTTACGAATGGACGGCAAAATATGCACCGCACAACGACCTGATATTTTGCGTATTGCACGACATCACCGAACGCAAAGAAGCTGAAAAACTGAAACAAGAAGTTATGGCCATGGTCAGTCACGACTTGCGCGCACCGCTTACATCTTTAAACCTGGTATTAGATATGATGCTGGGAGGCGCTGTCGGAACTCTCAATGAAAAGGGCAATAAAATGGTTGTTCTTGCCCAGCAATCGGTGTCTTCATTGATCAGTATGATCAACGATTTGCTCGATGTTGAAAAATACGAGTCGGGCGGTCTGGTTCTTAATTACGAAGAAATTCAAATTCAAAAACTGGTGGAAAACGCCATCGGCATGATCAAACCGCAAGCTGATAAGAAGAACATAAAACTTCTGTCCGATTTTACTGATCGTCTAATTGAAGTGGACGCAGATCGCGTCGTGCGTGTCATAGTCAATCTTGTAGGCAACGCTGTTAAGTTCTCACCAAAAGATTCAAACATCACAGTCGCCGTAAAAGAACAAGAAGTACGTCGCGGAGTGCACGAACTTGAATTTCAAATTATCGACGAAGGTCCAGGTATTCCGGAAGACAAACTGGAAATCGTCTTTGAAAAATTCAAACAAGTAGGCACCGGCAGTGAAGGCGAGAAAAAAGGGACAGGACTGGGTCTTGCCATTTGCAAAGCCATCGTAGAAGCGCATGGCGGCAAGGTCGGCGTCCGCAGCGTTCTGGGCAAAGGCGCCACATTCTGGTTCCAGATTCCCGGTCAGAGAATCGACAAAGCCTGATCATGAAAACTCCGTTTCTATTAGCTTTGACTGCTACAGCATTTATTGCTTCAGCCGCGCAAGCTCAAAACGACTCACAAAGAGCCTGGGCTTTATACAACGAAAAAAAATATGCCGAATCGGCAGATGCATTCGAAAAGCTTTTAAAAACTCAACCTCCTCACGCGCGACTTCTTTACCAGGCTGTTCTCTCCAATTATTCAGCAAACAGACGCGGGCGCGCCAGACAACTTTGTCAGTACATTATCACCAATTTTGGTACCACACGCGAAGCTCAATTTTGCAAGAAACTCTTTCCTGAACCGGCTAGTACTGCCAAATCAGAGCCGGAGAAAAAACCGGAAGAAAAACCAAAAGAGGACGATAAAAAAGTCGCCCAGAAAAAGAAAACAGACGACAATGATGAAGACGAAGAAGATGACGAAGGGAAAGAAAAAGCCACAGCCAAATTCACTGTCGATAAAAACGCCAGAAAAGGAACTCTGGCATTCACTCCTCAACAAATAGCCAAAGACGGCGCCAGCGGAATTGACCAGACAATAAATCCCAATTGCTGGTTTGAAGCATCAGTCTCAGCTCTGGCAGAATTACCTCGAGGACAGAGATTGCTTGCCAGCATGATCAAAATTGACAGCGACGACACTTATCTGGTGCGTTTCCCTGGCGACGGCGTTGAATACAAAATCACTGAATTGGATTTGAAAAGAGTCGGAGTCAAAGACAAAGCACTCTGGGCAGCACTTATACAATGCGCTCAGGTGAAAAAATTCCCCGACAACGACGGCGCAAGCGATATCTCAATTGGAATGAACTGCATCACAGGCTGCCAGAGTCAATCGATAGACCCAGGAAAAGTGAGCTTGCAAGAAATTTCCAGCTTTATCAAAGGCGCCGTTTCTTCCAAAAATCCAATCGTATGCGCGTCCAGACCTGATTATGAAACAGGAGAGTTGCCTGATCTCATAGTCAATTCGCATGTGTACACTATCATCGGTTTTGATCCTGCAAGCGGAATGATAGTCATGCGAAACCCGCATGGAAAATACTCAGATAAATTCAGCCTGGAAGGAGACCCCAATCATCGCAAATTCGAGTGGATCGGAAAAGGCGTTTTCAAAATGCACATTTCACTCTTCCAGAAATTTTTTGATGAAGTGTGCCGGTCTTTTATTTAGTTAGT
>CAZEQP010000702.1:0-2555 GCA_964514345.1 uncultured Candidatus Obscuribacterales bacterium | reverse complement strand
TAATAGCTGTCAAAAACAAGCGCCTTGAAGGGCTTTTCCGGGTGATTTGGCGGTTTGGGAATATATTTGACTATAGCCTCAAGCAAATCGGTAATGCCTATGCTCGCTTTGGCACTGGTTTCCACCGCATTGTCTGTCGGCCAGCCGATTATTTCTTCAATCTCGTGGCGAATGCGCTCCACATCGGCACTGGGCAAATCTATTTTATTGATAACCGGCAAAATCTCCAGATTGTTGTCCACTGCAAGGTGGACATTAGCCAGTGTCTGGGCTTCCACCCCCTGGGTGGCGTCTACTACTAATAAGGCACCTTCACAAGCCGCCAGACTTCTTGACACTTCATAGCCGAAATCGACGTGTCCGGGGGTGTCAATCAAATTCAAAATATAAGTTTTGCCGTCTTGAGCCTTGTAATCCATGCGTGCCGGCTGGGCTTTGATAGTAATGCCGCGCTCACGCTCGATATCCATGGTATCGAGCACCTGCGCCTGCATTTCACGCTTGGTTATAGTATTGGTAATCTCAAGAAGACGGTCGGCCAGTGTCGATTTGCCGTGGTCTATATGAGCGATAATCGAAAAGTTTCTAATTAAGGATGGATCTGTCGGCATCTGGTTGCGGATTAAATCTCAAAATTAAATGATCAAGATCAAAGGATAACAAAGTTATAACTCCCTAATTGAAAGTACAAGAATATATAACAATACGTGTATATGAACATGACCAACGCATTTATCCAAGCTTTGAAAGAAAAACCCGTCCTGGCCGACGGCGGCATAGGCACACTTCTATACGCAAGAGGCGCCTCGCCGGAGGCAAGCTTTGAGCAACTTAATTTATCCAATCGGGATCTGGTCCAGCAGGTACATGTTGATTACCTGACAGCCGGTTCTGAACTGATAACCACCAACTCTTTTTCAGGCAACCGCTATAAATTGGAAAATTTCGGACTGGAAAAAGAAGTCTGGAATTTAAATCTGTGGTCGGCCAAAATCGCCCGAAACGCACGCGAAATCGCCGGACAAACTGCTTTCATCGCAGGCTCAGTGGGACCGACAGGCAAATTATTGCCCCCTATCGGCGACACCAAAATAGAAGATCTGGAAACTGCTTTTAAACACCAGATGGAAGGTCTATTGGCAGGCGGCGTGGATTTGTTCTTAATCGAAACTATGTCTTCTGTGGATGAATTGATGGCAGCGGTGAGAGCCGCCCGCTCACTTTCCAAATTGCCAGTCGTGGCACAACTCTCTTTTGCTCCGGAAGGTCACACCTTAATGGGCACCGCCCCTGAAGACATGGTGCGTTTACTGGACGAGCTGGGTGATGACCTGCCTGAAGTTATTGGTATCAATTGCGGTGCCGGACCCGGTC
The DNA here is from genome assembly GCA_964514345.1 of uncultured Candidatus Obscuribacterales bacterium. Taxonomy (GTDB): domain Bacteria; phylum Cyanobacteriota; class Vampirovibrionia; order Obscuribacterales; family Obscuribacteraceae; genus Aved-18. The sequence goes on along the minus strand of CAZEQP010000702.1, from coordinate 1,181 downwards.
CTGTTTTCGACTCACTTTTGAGAATGTCGGCTTCATTTGTAAAACGCACACAATTCAGCAAACTGGTCGGCTACTCGGCAGTGCCCAACGCGGCTCAGCCCAGTTTGTCCGGCGGACGATACATGTTCATGAGCCGCCCCGAATACTGCGCATCTTATGTAGATCCGTTCATCAGAGCCGGTGCCCGTTTGATTGGCGGTTGCTGCGGCACCACACCGGCTCACATAAAAGCTATGCGCAAGTCGCTTGACGCTTATATCGCCTCATCAAAAAGAAAAGCCAGCGACTCGACTCTCACTGATCTGCCGGCGCAAAAAACAAGCATAGAAATTATCACTCCCAAACAACAAACACCTCAACTTCTAGACGCTAAAGACACAGTTAAAGAAGATCAAAGTGCCCCACTTCCTGAATCGGATCGGGCAACCTTGTCCGAGCGTTTACGAGCACTGAAAGACGGCTCTAAAAAAGGTTTCTTTGTCAGTGTCGAATTGGACCCGCCCAAGGGGGCCATCACTCAGAAACTGGTTAAAGCGGCCACAAGTTTAAAAGAATGCGGCGCCGACTCTATAAATGTAGGCGACAGCCCGATGGCTCGAGTAAGAATGTCGTCTCTTGCCACCTGCCAGATAATCGGACAGAAAGTGGGCATCGAAACCATAATTCATTTCACCACCCGCGACCGCAATTTGATGGGCATACAAGCCGACTTATTGGGATGCCAGGCTCTTGGAGTGAATAACATTTTAGCCCTCACAGGCGATCCCCCCAACCTGGGCAATTATGCTCACGCCACCGCCGTCTATGACGTAGACTCGATTGGTCTTATTCGTATCATCAATCAATTGAACGAAGGCAAAGACATCGGGGACAACACAATTGGCACACCAACCAAACTTTCTATCGGCTGTGCACTGAATCTGGTTTATGATGACACCAAAGATGAAGTAGGTCGCTTCCGCAAAAAAGTGGAAGCCGGCGCTCATTTTGTCATGACCCAACCTATATATGAAGTGGAAGCACTAACCAATTTTCTTGAAGAATACGGCGATCTTCCGCTGCCCATTCTAGTTGGTATCATGCCGCTTCATTCATCCAAACACGCCGAATATCTGCACAACGAAGTACCCGGTATCACCATCCCGGAAAAAATACGCGACGCCATGGCCAGAGCCGGTCAA
>CAZEQP010000701.1:0-2560 GCA_964514345.1 uncultured Candidatus Obscuribacterales bacterium | reverse complement strand
TGTCCAGTAGAAAAGATACTATGGATGTCCGTAATAAAAACCGAAACGGTGCTCTAATGAGCGATTTGTGTGAAGTCTACATTGAGAGACATGCTCGCCCCCACAAGAAATCTTGGAAGGAAGACGAAAGAAGAAACAGGCTTTATATCTTACCTGCACTCGGCAGTAGACAGGTTCAGCACATTGGCAGTGGCGACATAGCAAAATTACATGATGACATTGGCAGAATAAACAACAAGCCTTATATGGCTAATAGAGTAAGGGAACAGCTTTCAAAAATGTTTGAGCTGGCGAAGGTTTGGGAATTCATGCCGAGAGAATCTATAAACCCAGCAAAAGGAATTGTTGATTTTCCTGAAAAGGAAAGAGATGCTTATGTACCGCCTTCCGCTATGCCGATTCTAGCAAGAGCTATCGAAGCTGAAAAGAATCCGGTGGCAAAATGCGCCATTTGGATGTACATACTGAGCGGAAAAAGGAAGAATGAAATATTGCAGGCTAAGTTTTCCGATATAGATGAAACCGCAAATACATTGAAAATAGCCGGTACCAAAAATGGTGAAACAGAATACTTTCCATTAAGTGATGGAGCCAAAGCCATCATAGAACGAGCAAAAGAGTTTCAAAAGCCCGACAATCCGTATATTTTTCCAGGCGAGAAACCTGGAATGCATTTTGTAAATGTTAGAAAAGCTTGGCTGAGAATAAAAGCCCAGGCTTTAAAGGAAGGGGCTGAAGGCATTGAAGATGTAACCATTCACGGATTACGCCACACTGTCGGTGTTTGGCTAACAAACCTGGCAGATGCTGATTTGGGACTTGTCAGAAAAATATTCAATCACAAGTCACTTCTAGCAACTAAGGTGTATGCGAAATACAAGACAAATACGGTGAAGGCTGCCCTTGAGCGACACTCCGCATTGGTTCGCCAGTTGTCTGAAAATACAAGTGAACCAGATTATGATAATGAGACCATAAAGTTTGCAGGTAGTGTGCGATGAGAAGACAAATCAGAAATCCAATTCCCCCAAATATTTTTCAATTTGACCAGCAGTCGATTATTCGACTTGGAAACTTGGACTTGAGTCCGCAAGCGATTCAAGAACTCAAGGATGTTGCTTGTTCAGAGTTAGCTTGGATTATGTTTATCAGGAAAAAGCCGCCCAAAAAACAAATTACTAATGAATTGAAAAAACTTAGAAAAACTTTGGAAGACGTTGAAGAGACTTATTCAAATCTGCACAGTCTAACATTGAGAAACTATATTGGCTTTCAGAGATACCGGCTGAGACCTATAGTTGCTGAAACCATTGAATACATTGACAAATGTCTGGAGGAAAAAGGATCGCCTGGAAATGTGGAAACTGATCTTGATGCTCTCGCATACAGTACCGCTGCCATTTTGATCAAGGACGGTCTAAAGATAAAAAAGCAGGGCCGCTTATTGAAGGAAGTATTGGAAGTCGTATTTTATTCCATAGGTGAAGATCCTGCCGGAATTGATTCGGCAATAAAAAAAGCCTGGAACAGCACTCCCGAGAAAAAGGATTGGTACGTTCCATACCGTCCTTATTCCATCAAAGAATTGATAGAGCGAACGGAATTAGGGTTGGGAGACGACGAATAATCCCAGCAGTTTTGGGCTTGTTGTAAAGTAGCGCTTAATTGGGTCAAAATTCAACCCAATTAAGCGCTATTCGCTCTGGTGCATGTCGTCGTAGATTGTGATTGATGGCACAAGCATACAGGAGCATTGAGCATGACCAAAATACACAGGGCAGAGTCTATTCCTGTCTCAGAAGAACACGAATTGTTGCTAAGAAAAGAGGCAGCAGGACATGGATTGTTAACGACAGCACAAGCTGCGGCCTTCATCGGTTACACGCCGCGTATGTTAGAAGCTCGCCGTGTCAGAGGTGGAGGCCCTAAATTCGTGAGGATTAGCGGCCGAGCGGTCCGATACCGGATAGAAGACTTAAACGATTGGATTGAGAAACGTTTAGTCAGCAACACCGCTCAGCGAGTTGAGGATTGAAACATGGCTGAAATAATAACGGTCGAAGGGGACCAGTTTTACACTTTTTCCTGCGAACTCAATTGCTTTGATAATGAGCGGTTTGTGGAACGCGTGGGTGAGCTGGAAGAGCAGCTAATGAAGATCTGTGATTTGATACCGCTAATTGATTGGAGTGCAGTTTCAAAACTTGTGGTCTTAGACGGCTTGCCAATCTTAATCACGACTTTCATTTTGCAATTTGATTGCAGCGACACCGCCCGAATAAAGGCACCAATTGATGAACTGGTAATTTCAAAAACTTTGAGACGAGCAGGCATCCCGTGTGAGAGCGTCGAACAAATAAATACATTTCAACACTTTCAAAACCTTATAGAAAAACTCGATAACGCAAAGTTGTTTTTCAAATGGTTGGCAATTTCACTTGAAGATATGGGAGAAACCTATGGAAACTAATGAGTCATGTTTAAACGAAGTAGAAACACAACCTGATGATGGATCATTAAATACAACACCGCCAATTGATTTTAATTCGATCAATGAAGA
>CAZEQP010000700.1:0-2563 GCA_964514345.1 uncultured Candidatus Obscuribacterales bacterium | reverse complement strand
CCACGGCAAATTTAGTGCGTCCATTAAAAAAAGAAAGAGCATGCGTGGGCATCGAATCATGATGAAAGACTTCTTCTTCCACCACAGATTCCATTTCGTCCCAGCTCATTTTGTTGCCATCATATTCGATACCGCTATCGTCAATGCGCAGCTTCTCCTTTTTCCATTCTTTAGGTCCTTCCTTCAATCGTTTCAACAATTCTGACTCTCCCGTTTTGGGATCTATCAGAAATTTGCACCTGCCCGGAAGTTTTTCATTCAGCGATTCAGAAATGAGCGTGTAACGACGCACGGCAAGATCCGCTTTCAATTTTTTCTTTCCGGCATTAAATTCAAGATAGGCCAGACCCGTCTCTTCAACCGAGTCAATTTCGCCCCAGGCCATTTCTATTGGCGGTTTTCCCGCCGGAAGGTAAATCACACCCCAATCGTTTAGAACCAAAGAGCTGGCAAGTTCCATGTCTTCAGATATTTCAAGCTTGCTTTCATTGCCACCCAGTTTAGCTCGGGCAATTTTTAAAGCTTTGGCGTTATTGCCTTCACCGACCTTGTAAAGAACCACCAGAAAAATAATGGCGAAAGGCAAGATGAACCAGAAAACCGGCACTGCGCACATAAAAATGAGAAAGACTATAATCCCGGCGACTATGTGCGGCGCCTTGGTGATTTCGGCGATTTCTTTGCGGACATCGAATTTGACTGGTCTTTGTGAACCGGTCATTTCGGTCCTCTCAAGCGTTGTGAATTTTAAAAATATCGGGACGAGAGGATTCGAACCTCCGGCCTTCCGCACCCGAAACGGACGCGCTACCAAGCTGCGCTACGTCCCGATATTGACGTCGAGCTACAGACAGATTTTAACACAGGTCTTTACGGCAGACTCATATTGTTACTGTTACTCGGCCATTAAACTCATATTGCCGCCTTCTTCATGGGCTGCATTCATTGCCGCTCTGGCGTGTCCCATCATCAGTTTGCCGTCATCATCCATATGATTGGCAAACTGGCAGATACCCACTGAAACAGTCACCTTTTCTTGTGTGTCTCCAGCGTCAAATTCTCTTTCTTCTACCGAAGTGCGCAAACGCTCGGCAACCTCGATTGCACCTGTTTGATTGGTCACAGTCAAGACCACCGCATATTCAAAAGTATTGGTGTGGACGACAATATCAGTATCACGCATTTGCGCCTGTATATGAGTGGCAACGGAGGAAACAAGCACATCTGTGTTTTTCGGTCCCAGTCTTTTAGCCAGTTCCTGATTTTTATCGATTTCAAGAATGCAAATGCTGACAGGGACTTTATATCGGCGCGATTGCTTAATGCCCAGGCGCAGAAATTCATTGAGAAAACGGGTGCTCTTCAAGTCGGTGAGCTCGTCTTTAAGCTGCAACTCTTTGATTTGCTGTTCTTTTTGTTTCAGTTCCTCACGCAGCATTTTTTCACGCAGAACCGCTTTTATCCGGGAAAGCAACTCATTGGCCTGAACAGGCTTATAGAGTATGTCTTCAGCCGCCATTTTTTCATCCATGTCTTTTGGAAGCGCTTCATCACGCGATGCTAGAAAAATGACCGGGATGTCTTTTGTTTTTTCTTCTTTACGAACCCGCTGGTATACGCCTTTTCCACCCATCAAAGGCATGGTCAAATCCAGAATAATTACATCCGGTGTGCGGACTTTGCAGGCAGCAATCGCCTTGAACCCATCGTTGGCTGAATCCACAGCATAGCCGGCTTCCCGTAACGCTTCAGAAAGCAGAACCGTTACGGCTTGTTCGTCGTCTACTACGAGGATTTTATGTCCGGTCTGAGTCTTCACAGTTACCAAATCTAGAAAAAATTATTTTGATAATACCCCCTTGTCAGGAAATCAACAATCATTTGAACCTTCTATCTCTTTTATGACAGGGTGCGCAAAGTTATCAAGCACCATTTTTCTTGCCCCGAGCAGCGACAGATTTTTTTCCAGTTTGTTTACTTCAAGCAAAACTTCACTAAAGTCATAACCGCCCCAGAAGGGTCCGAACTTTTCCACTCGTCTTAGCCCGCGCTCAAAAAGCTTGAGCGCGCCCTTTTGATTGTCTCTGTCTAAATGATAAAAACCGACCGCAATCTGGATAATTCCCTGAATGGCTTCTCGATCCTGGGCTTTGTAGTCTTTCCAGAGTTCCTCAAGGGTTTCATGACAGAGAAAAAATTCCCGGCTGTTGAATTCGGCAATTCCTTTAGCCAGCAAGTCTTTTTCTTTGGGTTCCATTTCTATATATCTAATTATCTGCCGCTAATTCAATTTAGCCAGCACCACTATTTGAGCGCTGTCCGGAAAGGTTTCAAGCTCCGCCTGGGCGAAAGAAACAACTTGCGAAGTGTTGAGCAGTCCCATCAGATTGATTATTTTTGAGCCGGCCAGTAGCACCGCATCCGGTATCACTTTTCCGGCATCGCCCCATTCGGCGTTTTTCTCCAGTATATTTTCAATCGCCGACAGAGCCTGGCTCCGCGTGGTCGCTTCAAAAGCGGCGTGCCGGAACTGCAGGCGAATCTGACCTTTTTTATCCATTAC
>CAZEQP010000699.1:0-2573 GCA_964514345.1 uncultured Candidatus Obscuribacterales bacterium | reverse complement strand
TTGCGCGGCGTGTATATTTGCCCCACAATTCACTTTTATTTCACAACCATACACTAACATGGCTAAATCAACAAAGACCGAACAGGAGGCAGAATTTGCCGAACAGGAGGGAGAATTTATCGAAGAAAAAAATGAAGCGCTTGTAATAGAGCGCCCTGCATTAAAGCCTGGTTTTATGTGGATTCACAATCTGAAAACCGGCACACAAAGGCAGATTAAGCCCGGCAACGACCGCCACGGAAAAGCGCTGGAAAAGCACGGCTACAAAAAAGGCCCGCTTCCCGAAGGCTGGAAAAAGCCTGATCCGAAGGAGCCTGTTGAGGCTGAAACCATTTAAATTTTTCAAATATGGCAGACGCTAAAACGTGGAAAGGAACCCACAAAACAAACGGCACGACCGTTGCCCTGACTGACAAGGAAAAAACCAGTTATGAAAACGATCCGGTAACGCGAAACAAATACAGATTTGAACCGTTGCCACCAGTGAAACCGCTTCCGCAACCTACTGAAAGCAAAACGGCGGCAAAGCCGGATAACGACAAAGCCTAACCGGGGCAAAACGGATTTACAAAATGGAAGAAAAAATCATTCGGGCGTTTTGCGGCGCTCTCGGAATTGACGCAAGCGAGTTTATTGCCACTCTCAAAGGCGAAAAAGACGAACTGGAATACACTGATACAATGCTGGGAGAAATCACAGCAGCAGCAAAAAACCAGGTCGTAGCGGCTAAAAATGAAACTGAAAAACGTTTCACCCGTGTAGCCTTTGAGAAATACCGCAAGGCAATGAAAGAGCAGGGCTTCACTGTTCCGGAGGGCGTCACCGATGTAAATCAGTTAATCACTGAGTTTGCAGAATTTAAAAGCGCGGCAAGCGCTCCAGGTGAATTGACCAAAGAGGCAGCGTTGAAAAACCCTATCGTAAAAGAGTTGCTTGCGGATAAATTAAAGGCAGCAGCAGACGCAGCCGATCAGATTAAAAACGAGTTTGAACAGTATAAAAAAGTTCAGGGCATTCAGGTGGTAAAAACCGTCGGCGCTAAATACGTCGAAGATTTACTAACTGAAAAGCGTGCAATTTTGGAGACTGAAAACGTCAAAAAAGAAGCACGGCTTTCAGCAATATTGAACACTTTGCCGTGGGAAAATATCAGACTGGACGACAAAAACAAACTTGTTCTATTTGATCCGGAAACAAACGACTTAAAGAAAGATACTTTTGGGAAGGTCGTGCCGGTTGATAATATAATCATTGATGCAGCGTCAATTTTCGGCTTTCACAAACAAGACCCAACGAAAAGCGGGTCAGGTGGTGGCAGAAATCCGGAAACTCCGGGCAAGGGTGGAGCATACAATTTTCAGGATCGGGCCGCTTTTGACAAAGCGTATTCACAAAGCACCGATCCGGCGGAGAGAGCGAAAATGAGTGAATCATATTTTGCGGCGAATCCTGAAGGGTAGGTGTATAAACACACCCGACAAAAATGGCTTTTACGGCTTCAGTAATGAACCGGCTGAAGGTTTACATTGATACAATGTTTGCCGATCCAAAGCTGGTAAATTCTCACTTAAATCAGCCCGCAATGACAGCGCGGGCATTACTCGAAAACCAAACCGCAACGGCTGACCCCATTTTGAAGGGCGGCAAATGCGTAGGCGTTACAGCCTGGTTTATTGACTCTTCCGGCACGACAGAGGTTTCAGCCTCGACAGATTGCACCACACCGGGCGGCACAGAGGTAGCAACTGACAGCAAGGACTACACAACCTCCGTAATCGGAGCAGCGGCACGAACTGCAAAGGATAACCGCTGCGACAATGAAATCGACTTCATTCGGGAAATGGGAGCGGTAACGCTCGCTGTTATTTCTGACCTTCGCCGCCAATTGAACGAATACACACTGGCAGAACTGGACGCCGGGGCGCAAACTTCCATCGACAACACGGGCATTCCTTCCACTTGGGACGCAACTGGCAGCGCTCCGGAAATCATTTTGCCAAGGTCCGAAGCTACATGGGATAACCTCGGCTACATGCACCTGATGGCCGAACTGAACAACATCGGGCCTTTCATTACCATTTCCGGCGCGGGTTCGTTCTGGGGCGAATGGAAAAACTCTTTTTATCGCCAATTCAACGACAACGAGCGCGGCATCTTCCAGGCTTTCCAAGATCAGGGTTTCTACTTTGATGCTCGTCAGATGGACCAGATTTTGGGCCGCTCTGCTACCTTCCTTGTTGGTGTCAATAACTACATTTTCTGGAACACTACTTTCAGCCCGGCTGTGCCTACTGAAAAAACAGTAGGCAGTAACGGTAAAAAGTTTGTGTTTACACAGCCTGATCCGGTACTGACTTACATTGACGGAGGTGTGCGCCGTCCGGTTATGTATGAGATTGAAATGGAGGAATCTTGCACGGCACGTAACAGCGCAACCAACGAAATCCAGACGGCATACAAAGTGTACGGTCGTATCGTTGGCGGTTTTGAATTGGCACCGACAGGCCCGAACAGCGAGACCGGCGTTTTGACCTTCACTACTCAGGCTGGTATCTAATCACTCACAACCTGCT
>CAZEQP010000698.1:0-2580 GCA_964514345.1 uncultured Candidatus Obscuribacterales bacterium | reverse complement strand
CAAACTCTTTCATGAACGAGAGTCGGCATATGTCAAAGAACTGCTGGGCGCTCGTTATGTCAGCCAAACAGCAAGGGCAGGCCGACCTTTATCGACTGAATTTAAAGCTGCATATAGAAAATTGCCTGTTCCTCTGGATGCCAGTAGTGCCGCCGTTAACCAGATGCAGAATATATTCAGGAACTCTCCGATAAACAGAGCGAAAGTTCAAGCCGCTTTAGCTACACCGCGCCATTTAAGACGAGGCAAAAAAGAGCCTACTAAAGAATTTTTGGAACGGCACCTCGGTTATAACACAGGCAAGTCCGAATCGACATTACCTGAAAATACCAGAGTGCGCCAGACTATATCTGAATTTGAAAGTCGTTATGGAGAAGTCATCGGTGACGCTAAAGACGGTCGCATAATCGTAAAATGGGATGCCGATGAAACAATCACTCCTACCGGTCACGGAATGGTCGACGTTATTGTGGACCAGGATGGAGCGCTAAGACTAGGAAAAACCGGGGCGCTTCTAAAAGTAGTTGTTACAAAAGACGAGCCCAGAGTAGCTAAGGGTGGTGCCGGAGCAGTTCAAGAGCCGGAAGGTATTTCTCACTTCAAGTTTGTAGATGAAGATGGCAATATTTACAGACCGCAACCCAACTGGAAAACCACAGACGGTCAATCATTCAAAGTTAGAAAAATGGCTAATCGTCAGGCTATTGAATATCCTTCAGACCGAATCACCATTGTTGAGGGACGTGTATTCAGTTCTGAAGATAGAGTTCAGAATATTCTGGAAAGACTTCATGAAGAAAGTGTCAGACAAAACTCAGTCGACGGACCCAGAGAAAATGTGTATCAACCTGGAAGCCAGGTGTCTATCAGAGAATCAGGTTATACAGGAACAATAGTCAAAGAAACACAAGACGGCTCAGTACTGGTCAGGCTCGACCCTCAACACCGCCCCGGCAGAGCCGATGTAACTGTCCGGAGGCAAGGTGACACACTTAGAATAAATAATTCAAGTGAGCCTTTGTTGGTTATAAGAGATACTGAGTTCAGACTGGCCGATTCTTCAGGCACCGTATACAATGTGTCATCCAACCTGGATAAAGTGGAAGGCGATTTTTCTGCTTTCAGATCAACCACATTGAGATTGTTCCGCCCCGAGCAAGTAGTGGTGACCGCCACTCCGGAGCAATTACTTCCCACTCCTCGAATTGATTTTGGCAGCACTGTCACGATTAACGGCATCCAGGGTGTGGTTGTGGACATGCTTCCGGCTCCTCAGAGACTGCCTGTGGTGGCACTTAAAGAAAGCGGCAAAGTCACAGAGCTGAAAGTTGTAAGTGGTCAGAATTTCACTCCTGAAAATGGAACGTTGATACTTGCCGGCACACCGCCACTGACTGTGACAGTAGCCGGAAGATTGCGGGATCAAATTTTATTCACTGATGGTGACGGGCGTATTTATGCTGCCAGAGCGCATCATGGGTTGGAACAGGTGGTGGCTCAGCGTATAGACTCAGTTTATGAGTTAGGCGGATACAGAGCATTTACGCCTGATCCGGATCAATGGGACTGGAGACCTGATTTGTTCCAGCGGTCATCTAAACTCAATGAAGGTAATCATCCTACTTTGATGTCTGCTCCAGGTGGGATGCAATACTGGCTGAGTCCGGACTTATATGCAGTATCCGGTAATCTGGCTCAACAACTGTTGATGAAAGTCACAGGAAGGCGCGCACAGCCTAATATTGCTGCTTTTCTTTTTGGTGTTTCAGTCAAAGAGTTTGAGCGCAGCTTATTATATGCCGCTCCTCAAATTTATGCTCGCATAATTCTTGAATTTGCCAATACAGGCAGAGCGGTTTTCCGTCATCCCAGATTGTCGCTTGATGAGACCATTTTGCATGTTCCACTAGAAAGATTGAAAGGCAAAGATGCAAGTGAAGTCTTCAAGATATTCATTGAAACTTTGTACGAAAAGCATTTTCCAAGAATGCACGAACAAATGCAAACTTCAGGCCATACCATGCGTGGTGATGCTGCCGATTTAATGTTTGAAATGATTACAGGAAGAAGCCTGTCTCAAGGTCCGGCTAAAGCTGAAGTTTCGGCCGAACTGGAAAATTATCTGAAAGCGATGTCGACACAGTCGGCAAATAATGCGCAAGCAAATCCAAGAGCACATGCACCAGTTACAATGCGCTTTAATACTTCAGACCGAACCTCAGTCATTGTCGATTATCATCCTCCCGCCCGACCGATAGATCCGGTTCCTGTAAATCTGGGTATCCCAATAAAAGCCAGCTGGCAAGGAAGGGGGACCGCACCAGAGGCGGTGGTAAATCTCACTGCTGAAAAACTGGGACGAATGAATCCTGAACTAATGAGAAGGATGCAAGAAGGTGGATATGAAGTAGTTATTGCCGAAAGTGTGCATGCCATAGAAACTCCCAACATTCCCGGATTTAAGTGGAGCGATAGACCGGATGGATGGCCGAGCGGTTCTTATGAAAGTTTACAGTCGTTTATTATGGGAGACAAAATATATGTGCTCGTCAACACACTGGATGAGCAAAATAATTGGGT
>CAZEQP010000697.1:0-2584 GCA_964514345.1 uncultured Candidatus Obscuribacterales bacterium | reverse complement strand
CACACAAAATCACCTGTGAATTGCCGCCCAGGAAAATATATTCTGCCGCATGCAGAAATTCGTCAATAGTGGCTGAGAGCGCGCGTTTCAACAAAACAGGTTTTTTGGTGCGTCCCACTTCTTTGAGCAACTCATAGTTGTACATGTTGCGTGCGCCGATTTGAAAAACATCCACATAATCGTGTGCGATTTCCACTTGTTTTTCAGACATGACTTCAGAAACCACAGGCAGACCGGTTTTTGTCCGCGCTTCTCTTAAATATGCAAGGCCTGCTTCCTGCAAACCACTGAATTCATAAGGACTTGTGCGAGGTTTGAAAGCACCGCCGCGCAACATCATAGCTCCAGCCGATTTTACGTCACACGCCAGTTTCATCAGCTGATCCAGACCCTCAACCGAGCAGGGTCCGGCAATAATTATGGGTTTGGCTCCGCCGCCTATGACTACGCGCTCCAGTTTGACACCTGTATCTTTCTGACCCAATACTTTGGGATAGGACTGACCGATACGCAAAACTTTGGCCACGCCTTCTATTTGACTGAATATATGACTGGGCAAAGTGGAAACATCACTTTCCACAATGGCGATGCTGTCTGAATAAAGTCTGCCCAGCTGCGCTTTCACGCCCTGCTGTTCGAGCGCCAGAATTACTTCGCGCTCTTTAAATTGGCTCAGACCCTTTTCCAGAACAAGTATCAAAACAACAAACCTGTGATGCCTAATGCCCTTGATCTTCTCATATTTTGTCAAGAACAAGTTTAGACGTAAGTTAAATGGCGGCTAAAGTCTCGCGCCTGCTACTATTGAGACACGCCCGCTGTTGAAGATTCTTTACGTTGACCCAAGAGACTGACAACCACCCAATTCCGCCCGCTTCTTTCCATTTCGGCAACGGGGCTGCTTTTTCGGCGCTGAAAGATGCATTCGGCCGGACATTCTGGGCTCGGGTCACAAATCTATTCCTACAAAGTAAGAAGCATTTCATAAAACCAGCCGCAATGCTTTTAATGGGTCCATGCGTAATCATGGGCGGCTTTTATTTCGGCTCGCTGGGGATGGGCGAAGGTGTTCAGAATTTCGTCAACGTAGTCATGCAACTTCTCATTTGCTGGACCATAGGTGGTCTGGGAGGGACTTTGCTTATCGTCTGGTCAATTGCCGACTGGCTCATTAAGCTCACTGCATTTTGCCGGTCTTATATAAATTGTCAGACTCTGGATGAAAGTCTGGCATTTCTCAAAAATCGAAAAGGTTTTTTGTTTATCGCCTGGTTTGTATACATGCTTTTGATGACGCCTTTCATCATATTTATTTTCGCCTCCGGTCTTGTGTCAATGATGCAATACCTGCCGCAACCGCTCTATTTGCCTGACTATGTCGATACAGTCATAAATATCATTACTGGCGTCGGGGTGATTTTCACTACTATGTACGCAGCGCTTCTAATTCCTATTACAGGAATTTATGAAGGAAAAGGAAGCACCGCAGCTTTTGCCGCCTTCGTCGGAGCTTTCAAAATATTCTTGCCACTGCTTTTATTTACAGTTCTGGCCAATATTATTTACTGCTTTACTATGGAATTGGTGCTGACTGGATTTCTAATCAAATTCGCCATGCAACCGACTATTCCGCAAACAAGTGAACAAGCTACTTTGATTTTTGCAGCCGCCTTCATCCGAGGCATCGCATCTTTCTTTGTGCTCCCATTTCTGATTGCCTTGCCTGCCGAGATTACTAAACGTGCAATTAAGAACTGAACTTTATTCTGTACTGAATGATCCGTACTCAAATTTGTCTGAACTTATCGAACAAATTCGAACAAGCAAGTCACCTGTTTTTTGCCTTCTCATTGGCGGCACTAAAACAAGTGATATCGACGGCATTTCGGCTGCCGGGGCATCAGCAGCCGATCGTCGCCTGACTCCTAAAATCGATGCCGAAATTCTTATAAACGGTCGCCCAGCAGGTGGTGGCAAAATTCCTGTTTCTCCTTCAGGCATAGTATCGCCAGTGGTGATTACTAAAGCAATTTCAAAAGCGCTGAACTGTCCGATTAAAGTTATAAATTGCGGCGTATTTGAAGCGCCTCAATGCGAGCATGTAAGCTTCGGAACCATACCTGCCGAGTGCCTGTCCACAGGCACAGCAATGGATATTGAACATACGCGTCAACTATTTGAAAAAGGACGAGAGCTTGGCTCGCAGTTATTAAACAATCACGACCTTGTCATAGTCGCCGAGTGTGTTCCTGGGGGCACCAGCACAGCCCAAGCCATTCTCTCGGCGATATACAAATCTCTGCCTGAATTTTCTTCAAGTAGTTTGCCGACTCCGGATCCTAGACTAAAACAAGAACTGGTGACAAAAGGACTTGCCGCAGCAGGCATTACTCCGCATTGCCCACCAGATCCGTTCAAATTCATGGCTGCAGTAGGCGATCCTATGCAAGCAGTAGCAACCGGTCTGGCTCTTGAAACAAGTTTCAAAAGTTCCACAATTCTTGGTGGTGGCACACAAATGCTTGCCGTACATGCTCTTGCCCAGATGATTTTAATCAAGCCACCTGAGAATCTGGTGGTGGCA
>CAZEQP010000696.1:0-2593 GCA_964514345.1 uncultured Candidatus Obscuribacterales bacterium | reverse complement strand
GTTGGGAACAACTCCGGCAGCTATTTTTTTGACATGATCCAGAATTTCTTCTTCATTTCTGTAATACAGATGTGGACTGCATTTCATTAAATAATAAGCCAGAGCAAAACCGAGGATGGGAAGAATTGCGGTCAGAAATAAACCGTTGGGTATGGTGGCTAGTTCACCTACTCTAGCTAAAAAAATCAAAGCAAATAAAACTAAAGCGGCACAAGCGCTCAAACTTGCTATGCAGAGAAATTTTCCGATCATAACAAAAGGTCCTTCGGCAAACCTAATTTCAACAAGAGTCTGAGTCTTATTGCCTTGTTTGATTTCACTCACCCGTCCTTGCATTTCGCGAGAATTTTTTCCTGTCCCTATTCCTTTTTTACGAATGGAAAAGTGTCTTCCGCTTACGAAACCTTTAAATGTTTTCCCGCCGGGAAATTCGCCCGGAGCCAAAACTGCTGAGGGCAAATCGACAGTCAATTTTATTTGTTCCAGAAAATCATTAGCCGAAAGACACGACTGAATCTGGTGCGTGTATTTGACACCTAACAAATCTATTTGAGCAATATAATTGGGGACTAAATCAGGCATTCAAAAAAAATACCCTTTTTGTCCGAAAATTAAACTCTGGTCAGGCTTTTCCTGGGACAAGCAACCCCCAGAAGAAATTGCTCCATCTCGTTTTCCAGTTTCCTGCCCTCGTCGGTCATTATTTTTGCAATGTACAAACTGCCGACAATGGTGATGAAAAGCATAACAAAGTCGTCATAGCCACCAGGGGCAATCCCGTTTAACATCGCGCCGCCTACTTTTGAAAGGCACAACACCAACATACCAATCAACCACACAGCAAACGCGATTCGCGCAAGAGCACTGACTTCCATTCTGTACTGGATCAAACAGCCGCCATCCACAGGAATGACTCGTCCGTGAATGTGGCGTATAAAAGGATTGCTCAAAGAAGAATATGCCAGAATAAAATTATTGTGATTGACCTTGCCACTGAATCTGCGGCAACCAATCCTGGACTGATCTTTCAAATCAGATACCTGAGTGACTCGCGACAATATCGCAAGAATTTCCCAGGCAGCTTTTGACGATTTGATTTGCACTAAATCCGATACCGCATGAGTATGCTCACGCTTTTCTAAAGAACGATAAGCCTGCATTGTCATGGTTTCCGTTGCCCCAACCCCTATCACTTGACAATGTAACATTGAGCCTTAAATATGCAATATTTTTACTAAGTAATTCTAATGATAAAACGGTGAAATTCAGCTCATTTCAAAGCAAGCAAATCTTTCTCAACGTTTGCCATTCCGGCAATATTGGCTCCACCGGCGAAATATTTGTCCCACCAGCACTGGAACATAAGCAGAGTCCAGAGTTCTTTCCTGCGATCAGCCTTCTTATTCATGTGGTCTTCAAGCAATGAAGAGACCGCGTTCCACTCAAATATGTTTTGGTCGCCGACATAATTGCGGCTCAAAAGAACATCCACAAGCGGTTTTAAATCAGACTGCAACCAGCGAGCCACAGGTATTCCGAATCCTTTTTTGGGTCGCTCGACTATGCTTTCAGGAAGATATTGCGATGCCAGCTTACGCAACAGATACTTGGTTTTGAAACCTCGTACTTTCAAATCAGGCGGCAGTTGGCGGGCAAATTCAACCACAGGATACGCCAGGAAAGGTACGCGCACTTCAAGCGAAGCGGCCATTGAGGCACGGTCTGACTTTACGAGCAAATCGTCAGCCAGATAAGTAAGCAAATCCAGGTGCATGATACTTCCGATCAAGCTTCCTTCGACTTTGCGACCGACATGACCGAAATAATCCCAGTCGATTTGATCCACCAGTTTTTGATAAGTTTCAGGTTCTTTGCCTGCCAGTTTATGACGAAATTGTTTAGTAAATAGTTCAGTGTGTTTTTCCGGAGCGATACTGCCCATCCAGCGGAAATGACGCTCGGCGGCTTGTTTGTCCACACTGCCTAGAAAGCGTTTTATTTTGAAATCAAAACTCAAATTGTTGTGCGAAACGGGCAGCATCGAAACCATGGGGTTAATAACCCGGTGCAGAATTGAGGCCGGAATAAGATTGAAATAACCGGCCAGATTATGAGCCAGATATGTTGGATAGCCGCCCATAAGCTCATCTCCTGCGTCGCCTGAAAGAGCCACTGTGACAGAATCTTTAGTCATTTTGGACAATAAGTAAGTGGGAATGATTGAAGCGTCGGCAAGCGGCTCATCCAGATATTCCCAGACTTTTGAAAGAGATTGCACAATGGCGTCGGCTTTGAATTTCATCATGGTGTGCCGGGTTCCCAGATGGGAAGCCACAGCCTGGGCGTGCGAAGACTCATCGAAAGAGGCTTCTTCAAATCCGATAGAAAAGGTTTGAAGTTTGTGGCTCACATGTTTTGAAGCCATGGCTGTAATCAATGAAGAGTCTATGCCGCCTGAAAGAAACACTCCCAGAGGCACATCTGAAATCAGTCTCAGTTTTATGGATTCATCGAGCAATTCTTTGAGACGGGCAAGCGCTTCACTTTCACCCATCTCGTTTTCCTGACGGGGTATTTGCCAGTAAGTTTCAGT
>CAZEQP010000695.1:0-2601 GCA_964514345.1 uncultured Candidatus Obscuribacterales bacterium | reverse complement strand
TTATAAAAGTCGCTATGCTGACGCCATTCCTATTTATGAGAGCGCTTTGCAGTCATACAAAGAAGTGGGTGACCGTCTGGGCGAATGTCATGCTTTGCGGGGACTGGGGTTGACTTTTCTTATTTTGGAACAAGCCGGCAAAGCCAAAAATTATTATGAGCAGGCTGGCGCCCTTGCCGACACTATCGGTAATATCGAAAGTCAGTGGGACTGTGCTACCGGTCTGGGCAAGTCATGTTTGAAATTGAACGATAATACAAGTGCCCGCCAGCATCTGGAAAAAGCTGTGGCGCTTGCCGACAAAGAAAGACGCCAGTTTTCGCGTGACAGTTTTAAAACTAAAGCGCTGAGTCTGCGCGAAGATTGTTTTCTGGATTTGATAGACCTGCTCAATCAAGATCAAAAATACGACCAGTCTCTGGAGGTGGCTGAAAAGGGACGCGCCCGCGCATTTCTCGATATGCTTGAAGGACGCCGCGAATCAAGTGCTGTGGGAAGTCCCATTGCCCGTGTGTCAGCTAATTTGATTGAAAACGAAAGCGCACCTCCTGGTGGGGCTGAAACTCAAAAACAAATTGCTCAAGTTGCTTATGCTCCCAACATACAGGCAGTCGGCGGCGAAACAGGATTTCGTGCAGTCAGTGTGGTTCCTAAAACACCGACTGTGCTTGAAGCATCTGCCATATCTTCAGTGAACGCCCGAGCGCCCAATATAAGTGAGATAAAGAGTCTGGTTCAGAAAAACGGCTCTTGCGTCATTGAATATGTGTTGATGCCCAAAAAAGTCGTGATCTGGGTTATTTCTCCGGATGGAAACACAATCACATCCAGAGTAAAAAATATCGATATCATGCAGCTGAAGGATTTGATCAAGCTGGCTCATCAATCTATTACAACAAGCCCCAAAGATACTCAAGACATGCACAAGCTCAATGAACAGCGTGAGCAAAGTCTGAGAAAACTGCACAGCATTCTAATAGAACCGGTGGCAGATTTGTTGCCCACCAATGCGGATCAAGAACTTACGATTGTTCCTTATGGTCCGTTATTTATGGTGCCTTTTGCCGCCTTGCAATCACCGGATGGAAAATTCCTGGTTGAAAAATACACTTTGAACTTTTTGCCTGCTATAGCCGTTTTGCGGGCAACTCAAGAAATTGCAGGCGAAGTGGCTAAGTCGCCCAACTCACTTCTGGCTTTCGGAAATCCCATAACTGAAGCGAATAAATTTTTAGGCAAGTTGCCTTATGCAGAAAAAGAAGTGAAAAAGGTTGCGACATTTTTTGATCCGACCGTCACTCGTTTGGAAGTGGGAGAAGCGGCAACCAAAGCTAAATTCAGAGAGCTTGCCACAAAATATTCTTATATACATCTGGCTACGCATGGTCTTGTTGATGAAATGCATCCGATGGATTCATCTGTTGTGTTGGCGCCTCAAGGTAAAGATGACGGACTGTTGTCTGTGAAAGATATTCTTGAATTGCCTGCATTGAAGACTAAATTGATTGTTTTGTCCGCCTGTCAAACTGGTCGCGGTCAAATAACCGGGGATGGTGTAATAGGTCTTTCCAGGGCATTTATTATTGCCGGAACTCCGTCCATTCTAGTCAGTCAATGGAATGTGGATGATGTTATGACTGAGTATCAGATGGGCTTGCTTTACAGTGAAATGATCAAGCAGGCTGACAATAATAAAGCGCGTTCTCTGCGTAACGCCCAATTGAAGACGATTCAGTTTATGGAAAAAGGATTGTCTTCGCGTGACGCTGACGAAAGTGCTAAAAAACAGCGGGCAAATCCCAGATACTGGGCGGCTTTTCAATTGATAGGCGAATATAAATAGTCTGGGCTTGCTCTTTTTTGAGGCGGTTTGATTCTCTATATAAATGTATTGCGTCAAATCGACGAAACCGGCAAGGGGAGCCCGAAAACAGGGGGTCATAGGTCTCGTTTTGTACTAAAGTAGCTTACTAAGAAAAACGGTGAGTTTTTCTTAGGAGGTCTCATGAAGAGTCAGAGGACTATACAGGCCGGGGTCACCGCCCGGATTTGGCACCATATAAGCGCGCTTTCCTACGACGAGCCATTCACCACAAGAAATTTGCTCACATACGGAAATAGATCGGCGATAGACAATTGCATATTCAGGATGGTCGAAGCCGGAATCATACATAGGTTAACCCGAGGAGTTTTCGTAAAAATCAAACCAAACGGCTCACATACAAATTTCACGCAAGAAGAAATAGCCACTATAAAAGCAAATAGTTTCGGAAGAAAATTGCACAGCCATCCATTCAAAAAGGCAAAAGAGATTGCAGTGAGACTGGGTTTCATAAAATCAACACAAAAATGGATAAAAGAAAAAGACGAATTAAAAACTACATATGAAACAAGCGGACCGTCAAGTTCATTCATGTATGAAGGCAGAAGAATTTATTTCAAAAAGACAACAAGAAGAAAAATACAACTGGGAGACAGCAAAGCCGGGCAAGTCATAAGAGCTCTCTGGTATAACGGAAAAGACAATGCTTACGTGTTGCGGGATTTTGATGCCCACAGAAATGCAATGCTGGGACTGTTCGGATGGGACAGAGAACAAAT
>CAZEQP010000694.1:0-2602 GCA_964514345.1 uncultured Candidatus Obscuribacterales bacterium | reverse complement strand
TGTTTCAAAAGAGTGGTAACCAGACCGCGAAAGTAACTGTCGTCATCCAGTATTAGTATTGATTTTGAATTCTGGTTTGTGACCATTCAACTTTACCAATCTTCGTCAGCGGGCAACCATTCAAGAATTTCAGGCGGGCGGCGGATTTCTTCAATTATTTGGTAAAGGCTCGAAGCTTGATGTGCCTGTGGCGTTTTGATCGGAACTTCAAGTACCTTGACACTCAAAGCCCGGGAACCCAATTCTATGTGAACGATGTCGTCCTTTTCCACCTCTGCGCCGGATTTGGAAATTCTTTCATTTATCAAGACTCTTCCCTGGTCGCAGGCCATTTTTGCTACGGTTCGCCGCTTTATAAGTCGTGAAATTTTGAGCCATTTATCCAAGCGCATTACTAATTCCTCGGGCTTATTTATCTAAAGATTAGATTGCATAATCTTCGCATATAACTAAAGGCCGTTACGAAACGATCACTTTCGTGTATTCTAGAATTGTTATGTCACTTGGATTCCCACATACGGCCTTGCGTACGCTAATTTATTTAGCAACTTTGTTAGCGGCTGCCACCTGTACTTCATGCACGCATGGTGGAGAAGATCCTCACGCGGAAGCAAAAGCGCCTGCTCCAGAGGTGCGGATTGTCAAGGTGACGGAAGATCTGGCTAAATCCTTCGGGTTGCAAACAGATTTAGTAAAAACCAGATCTGTCACAATCCCACTGCTTTTAACCGGAAGAATTGAACCTGATTTGCAAAAAGAGGTGGATGTCGGCACGCGAGTGGCGGGACGACTGACCAAAATTTTTGTGGACCCCGGCGTTTTTGTGAGAAAAGGGCAAATACTTGCCCTCATTGACAGTCGCGAAATCACTGAAATACAAACTGATTTGCTTGAGGCGGAAGCCAAGAAGACTATTGCCGAAATTGCCGAGGAGCGTGAAAGGCAGGTTTACGAAGAACAAATCAGACGTCCTACTACTCTTATTAAAGCGCGGGCTGTTTTTGACGAATTGAAAGTTCACAAGGAATTGTCCGAGGTTGAATTTCAACGTATGCAAGGGCTCTTCAAAGAAAAGATAGTTGCCACCAAAGACTATCTTGCCTCTAAAGCGCAACTGGCCACAGCCAAAGTCAATTTTGAAGAAGCCAAAGCCACGCTTGCTCGTGAGGAGACTTTGTACAAGAACAGAGCAATGCTTAAGCGGGATTATCATATTGCCCAGGCTGAGGCTGATAGAGCCCGCAACGCCGTGCTTTCTTTTAAACAGCGCTTGATGTTTTTAGGCTGCGACAAGCCCATGCTGGACAGGGTTTTAAAAACCAAATTGATTGACGGCACAATTGAATTGCAAAGTCCGATTCACGGCATAGTCAATTATCACGATATCGCCGTGGGTGAGCTTGTCAGACCGGAAATTGCCCTCTTTTCAGTATCCGACACTTCTACGGTTTTATTGCAGGTGGACTTGCCTGAAGCCGACTTGCGTTCGGTCAAGCTTGGTCAGCAAGTGGAAATCAGAGTTCCCAGTTATCCTAATAAGGTTTTTACAGGCACAATCAATTACATCGGAGTGAAAGTCAATCAGACCACCCGCACAGTGCCTATAAAAGCCCGTCTGAGCAATA
Source organism: uncultured Candidatus Obscuribacterales bacterium (assembly GCA_964514345.1). Classification (GTDB taxonomy): domain Bacteria; phylum Cyanobacteriota; class Vampirovibrionia; order Obscuribacterales; family Obscuribacteraceae; genus Aved-18. The sequence continues at coordinate 977 of CAZEQP010000694.1, read as the reverse complement.
AAGACGGCATACTGCGCAACAATATGTTCGCCGATATTCAGCTTGAGGGTGAAACGCAAAACGTTCTTTCCTGTCCGAAAGATTCTTTGCAGGAACACGGCGACGAGAAAGTGGTTTTCGTCAAACATAAGGATGGATTTGAAGAAAGACGGGTGCGCGTAGGTTTTCAGGGAGAAAAATATGTGCAAGTCCTGTCCGGACTGCAAGAAGGTGACGTTGTAGCCACTCAAGGCAGTCTCATGCTCAAGACAGAAATAAGCTATCAGAACTGATTTGCGCGGATAAATGATCGAGAAACTAATTCAATTTGCTATGAACAACCGCCTGCTGACGGCAACGTTCACGGTAGCCCTGGCGCTGCTTGGCACCTGGTGCATGTTGAATATTTCGGTGGATAGTTTCCCTGACGTCAGTAATGTGCAGGTGCAAATAATCACCGAGCCGCAAAGTATGGCACCGGAAGAAGTGGAAAAGCTGATTACTTTTCCTATCGAAATAAGTATGAACGGTTTGCCCAGTATCACCAAGGTGCGGAGCAACTCAATATTTGGTTTCTCGGTAGTGACGGTAATATTTGAAGATAACGTCGATGTGTACTGGGCGCGAAATCTAGTCGCGCAAAGGTTATCACAGGTCGCTCTGCCTGAATGGGCGCCCAAGCCGGGTTTGGGACCGGTCATTTCCAGTTTCAGCAACGTTTACAACTATTATCTGAAAAGCGATTTTTTTGATTTGACTGAGCTGCGCACTATTCAAGACTGGTTCGTAGCCCGCAAACTGATTACCGTACCTGGGGTGGCAAATGTCACCAGTTATGGTGGTTATGTCAAACAGTATCAAGTGATGGTGTCGCCCCAGCTGCTTAAAGGTTATGGCATCAAGCTTTCAGAAGTGCAACAGGCTCTTGCCTTAAACAACCGAAACGCAGGCGGTAATTTTATCGAACAGGGCGGTGAAGAAGTCATTATCCGCGGACT
>CAZEQP010000693.1:0-2607 GCA_964514345.1 uncultured Candidatus Obscuribacterales bacterium | reverse complement strand
CCAAGATGGCGACCGACTTGGTCCCATCGCATTCGGGTCCAAGACAGCGAGCTTCTATCGCGAAGAGATTGAGTTTCCGTTCTTCGAAAAGTACCTCAAAGATCAAGACCTGCCGGCACCCGCTGAGGCAACCGTGTTCGAAACGGGTGCGAACCAATGGCGGACTTTTGATGCCTGGCCGCCCACTCAGACAATACCGCAAACGCTCTTTCTGCGCGAAGATTCCAGCCTGCTTGTCGATCCGCCAATGCAACGTGATGCATTCGATGAATACGTTAGTGATCCCCGCCGTCCCGTACCTTTTATCGAGAAAACGACGGCCCAGATGGCGATCGAATACATGGTTGACGACCAACGTTTCGCGTCGCGACGGCCCGATGTATTAGTCTACCAGACGCCTTTGATGTCCGAAGACATGACTTTGGCCGGACCGATCCAGGCCGACTTGTGGATCACAACGACCGGATCGGATGCCGATTTTGTCGTCAAAGTGATCGACGTGTTTCCGGATTCCCCCGATCAGGCAGCCCAAGGTGGCTTGCAGATGATGGTACGCAGTGAAGTATTTCGAGGGCGATTTCACAATAGCTTCGAAGTTCCAGAGGCGCTCGTGCCCGGGAAGCCAACTCGCATCCAATTCGAATTGCTCGACGTCCTGCATCGGTTCAAGAAAGGCCACCGCCTCATGGTCCAGATTCAAAGTACCTGGTTTCCGCTCGTCGACCTCAACCCGCAGATCTACGTGCCAAACATCTACCTGGCCAAGCCGGAAGATTTTCAAAAGGCCACTCATCGCGTCTTGCGGTCCGCGCAGTTTCCGACGAGTCTCCGCTATGGCGTACTTCCCCGTGCCGATCTCGCCCGGCCTTGAACGCTATTTCTTGCTCAGCATGGCAATGATTCCCACAACAATGACGGCCACCCATAGCAAAGTGAAGATGCCGCCACAACCGATGCCAATGCCCGCATGCAGGCTGCCTTTGATGACAGGATTCCGCTGCCGATCTCGAAGGCCCATGATCCCCAAGACAAATGCGGCGATCCCAAATGGCAGGCCAATGATCGGCAATCCGCTCAGAATGCCCAGGTAGTACGCTATGAGTGCCTTGGGATTCTTGTAAGGAATTATCCCGCCTGTCGCGTCGCCTTCACTAGGTTGCTGGTAAGCTGTTGAATAAACGGGCGGCGTGAGCGGGGAGGGCGGAGCGTAGGGCGTAAAATCGGCAGCCTTAATCGGTTGGATTGTCGCACCGCATTGAGTACAACGATCGGTCGAGTTTTCGAAGCCGCACTGATGACAACGCATCAAAAGGTCCCCTTTGACTCTTCTCGTTGAATCTTCCCGTTGACTCGTTTTGGCTGACCGAGACCCGGCTCGTGGAGCAACTAGGGGTTGTAGATTCGAGAAAAGTTCTCTTGCTCGGCTGCGGCTTGTTCCGCAGTGAGTTGAGCGACAGTGAGTTCTGCTTCGGACTCTTGTAATTTTCTAGCAGCAGTTGCCGACAATTCTTCAAGCTGCTTCTGGCTGGCCGTAATGGCTTGCAATTCCGCTTGCAATGCCGCCAACTTCTCCGAAAGGGCCGTAATGGCTGCCACTTTCTCGGCGACCGCCTTTGCGGCGGCGGCGTGATCGGACGCCAGCGTCGTGTGAGTTTGTTTCAGCCGCTCCAGTTGCTGGCGAGCGGCATTGGCGGCTGATTCCAACTGGCTGGGCGCAGTCTGGGAACGCTGCAGGTCGGCGATGGCTTCGTCCAGAATCATCCTGGCGTTGGCCAATTGAGCGGAAGCGGCGTCGGCAGGCATTTTTCGGGTTACCACGAGCGCATCGGCGGCGGCCTTTTCGGCCGTTTGCTTCTCCAATTCAGCCTTGGCGGCGGCCACTATTTGTGCGTATTCTTCATCTGAAACCCTAATGGTGATTGTTTTGGCCATAAAATATCCCTCCCGTAGTTGGTTTAACCATAACATACTAAAAATAAGATGTAAAGAACATATTTGAATAAATTATATTCAAACATATGTCAGAGTGGAAATAAAAACAGCAAAAATTAACGTTTAATTTCCAGACTGGAAATTAAACGCCTAAGGATATAAATTTCCAATCTGATTTAATTTCCATTCTGACGATGTAAAAATACCGACGGAAATTTTGAAATAGATATAAAATAAAATAATTGTCAAGTAAAAAATGGGTAAAATTCTAGATTTTTTTATAATTATTAAAAAAGTTTAAATCTGGAATGTAACCCATTGAAAATAAACAACATAAATCTGTAAAAAGGTTTGTCGAAAACTTGCCTTGTCGCTATAATGTGTTATACTTCATTTGTCGACGGAAATAGGTTAACCAAAATAGTCAATAGAATGAACAAAAACGACGAAAAAGACATGCAAAAGTCCCAAATCGGGGCAAATGAGGCTCAAATCGGGCCTGTTTCTCATTTATATAATATAAATGGAGAACCAAACGTCGTTTTAGACTCCGAAACTACCGAATTGCCTCCCGAAACTCCTGCCGCAGATGCCGCACCGGTTGTTAGCCGTTTTAGCAAGTGGATTAAAATTATTGCCATTGCAGTCCTGACCGTTTTTATTCCAGATCAAATT
>CAZEQP010000692.1:0-2611 GCA_964514345.1 uncultured Candidatus Obscuribacterales bacterium | reverse complement strand
TAATAGGTTTTCCGTCCAATCCGGTGCCTTCAGTCATATGACTGGGTTTCTCTTTGTCCAATCCTTTACCGGTGGCTGCAAGCAATCTTTTTGCCATGCTGGAAGGCAAATTGTTGAAAGCGGCTCCGGTGTCGGCCAGCATGAGCTGGTCGATTACGCCATTTAGCTTGGCTTTAACTACAGGAATATTGTGTTCGGTCAAAGGGATAATTGTTGAATTGGCCGGAGCTTTGAATTTATCCGAATCGATAAATGTAAGAGTGCATTTTCCATAGTCGATTCGAGTGACGAACTTTTCTATCACATTGGTGCCGATAATCCCTGCCAGTGGGCGTCCCAGCTGTTGCGACTGCCCGGCAAGAGAGTGGATGCGCGCATCTACGTTATTTAAAATGAGCGATCCAATTTCCAATCTTTTGATGGCGCTGTTGTCTACTGTGACCGACCCTGATGCCGAAAGCATCGATTGTTTTCCGTCTTTGAGCAAGTAATAATCGGCGGCGGTGCGTCTATCCACGATGGTGTCGCTGGCGCCTGTGTCATACAGGAACCAGAGATCTTCCGAGCCGTTGTCTATGCGGCATTTAACCAGAATTTCTTTTTGTGCGTATTCGAATTTGACTACTATATCTCTGTCAAGACGCAGGGCGCCGGCTATTTGCGGGCGGTCAAAAACAGCTGAATCAATTGATTCCCCTACAGTGATATTGCTGACAAGAATTTCTGAAGCCGGTTTTTGATTGATGAATTTGCTTTGTTGAAAAGGAAGCAAAGTTCCTGCAACAGGACGATATTCTGAATATTCGATGCTTACAGACTCGTTGTTTCCGCTGTCGTATGATATGCCGACTATAAGAAAATTACGCTGGTCCAGATAAAGAGTGGTGGGTCGCTCTTTGCCGTCTTTTCCGTACGCAAGTTTTACTGCAAAAACAGGTATCTGGTGAAAAGTGGTGCGTCCATCCAGACTGAAGTCGTAACCTTCCTGCTTCCAGTGACTTATTATGGTGGGTTGTCTTTCATTGTCGTCATTTAATGCTACCAGGCGGGAAGATTGCATGTCTTGAGCCTGGTTGTCGTTTAACCGCCAGCCGCTGTATCCATTGTAGGCAAGCACTCTTTTGCCGCCTGAGTCAGTGGTGCCGCCTTCCAGGTCGACACGCCATTTACTTGCCTGTCTGAATTTTCTGTATTGCAGGGCGTCTTCTTCGCTGCGTTTATCTGAGCCTGTAGCGCCTGCTTTAGCCGGATAAAACTTGCCGAAAGTGATTGATGAGTCTTCCACTTTTTCAAGTGCGGCAGCGCCGCCATAGGCATTTAGAGTTTTAGTCATCAATTCTTCCAGGCTGATGTCTTCTTTGGGTGCTTGAGCTAGAGCCGGATTTGAATAAATGCAATCCAATGCTGGTGCAGGCAGACCGGAAAAAACAATTATTGAAAGGAGAGCGGGAAGAATTTTCACTTGCTTAAGGCTACGGATTGACACTGTGCCTGGTGCGCACCCAATTCAAGTTCGGGAAGAGATTTTACCGTTTCATGCACTTTCAAGCATTGTTGAATCAGCTCTTCCACCTGAGCCAGCGGCACTTGATTGGGGCCATCGCTTTTGGCTTCAGCCGGGTTGGGATGCACTTCCATAAAGAGTCCGTCTACACCTACGGCGCATGCCGCGCGGGCCAGATGAGGAACGAATTCTCTCTGCCCGGCGGTGCTCTGTCCTCCTGAGCCGGCTCCGGGCAACTGCACGCTATGGGTAGCGTCGAATATGACCGGGTATCCGGTTTTTTTCATGATGGGCAGCGAACGCATGTCAACCACCAGGTTATGATATCCAAGACTCGCGCCACGTTCTGTTAAAAGGGTGTTCGGATTGCCGGTTGAGGCTACTTTTTCCACCGCATAGGCCAGCCCGGCCGGCGCAAAGCCAGCGGCTTGATACATGCGCTGCGGGCCTTCTTCATCGGCGATGATCACCAGTTGCCGCAGGGCAAATTCGGCACAGGCCAACTGACCAGCATCATGTACCAGACGCGAAGCCAGACCCTGGCGGCGCCAGTGCGGATGGGTCACCACATTCTGATAACGCCCCAGGGCAGATTCATTGCAGAAAATGCCCAGTTCCGCCACCAGCAACTCGCCCATAAAAGCGCCATAGCGATGGCCCAGCCCGGCGGCAACCATCTGGCGATACTGGGCAAACTGGGCCGACTTGAACCGGCGATAGCCGGCCTCATCGTGCTCCGCATCGCGGCAGCTGACCTGCAGCTCGATGGCCGCCTCCCAGTCGGCATCACTGCGCAAGGCTCGCACCCTTGCCTCTCGATGGGCCTTCCCTGCCAGCACCGGCCGCTCGCAGCTTAACTGCAAAGAGGCCAAAGGCGAAAAAGCTGCGTCAAGAAACTGGCTGATTTCTCCCTGCTCTCCCAGCCAGGAAAACACCCGGTGCCGCGATTCGGGCTGCAGCGCGCTGATTTCCGCGGCAAACTGCGCGTTCCACCGCTGCAGATCGCCCGCTCGCGGTGGCTGCGCATACAACAGGTAATTGCCCCACCAGAAGGTGGGATTGTCCGGCGTGCGGATACAGAGGTGATCGCCACGATCTTCCACTACG
>CAZEQP010000691.1:0-2612 GCA_964514345.1 uncultured Candidatus Obscuribacterales bacterium | reverse complement strand
AAAACCTTTTTGCGATTCAAAAATCCTTTTCTGCACTTGTACAGCGCCGATTCTGTCACCCATGAGAAAAGGCAGTGCCGATTTCAAAAAGTCCGGTGCCATATAGGCGTCAGCGTCAAAAACTACGACCACATCACCTTCGGACTTGGCCAGAGCTTCGTTCAATGCAGCAGACTTGCCCGGATAAGAAAGAGGTGAGCGATTTATGACCCTCAGATTGGGATATTCGCTTTTTAGCCTCTCAAGAATTTCAGGCATGGCGTCGGTTGAACAATCGTCGATTATCCAGACCAGATAATTGTCATAATCCAGTTTGAACAAATTGCGAACGGTATTTTCGATTGAACGCGACTCATTTTTAGCCGCCACAAAAATGTCCACACTGGGGTGCCAGTCGCTGAATGTAAGATCTTCAACCTTACTTTTGCCGCGAATTCCCAGAACCCGTTTATATTGCCCCAGTTTCTGCAATTTGCCTGTTTTGGGCAGTTTCAGTTTGAGCTTGCCTGGAATTTTTTTGGCCAGGAAAAGCCTTGCCTTTTCATTCCAGCGACTCTGAGCCAGGTACAACCAGACTGAGTGCACAGACATGCCAACGACTGCCATGCCAAGCAAAAACAGACATTCCGGACCGGTGACAAAGTTGTCAATCGCTTTCAGGAACACCCAGATGGCGACCGTTATTGATACTAGGATGATCCGGTTTCGCATTTTCCCTTTATTTTCTGGCTTTGCCGGGCAAGACTAATGTCAAGCTCATACTACCGTCATATCATATCCTTTATATGGTGGTTCTTTGCTATCTGCACTTTAGTAAGTGAGCTTAATTTTTCTTCTCGAAATACTCGCCGGACTCTTCATTTCTCAAAAGTTTGAGCTCTTCCTGCAAGTAATAAAAGCCTGCAAAAAGGGTAGGCAGCCCGATTAAGAACAAAGTAGTCGATACGCCTCCTGGCAAGTTGTCCGCAGCCACTCCGGCAAGAATAACCGGAATGGTCGAAGCAGCCGACATTGCCGTATTTTGGGCTCCAAAGACTTTTCCTCGCAATTGCTCGGGCACTGCCGCCTGTAGAGCCGAATAAGTCGGTACGGCCACCATTGCGCAGGAAGCACCAATAAGCATGCTGACAACCAGAGGAATAAGCAGAAACCAGCCTTGATATGTAAAGGCAGGCAAGCCTATGTCAAGAGCATGATCCTTAACAAATCCTAGACTGCCAAGCACACTCATGAAAAATCCCAGACAGCAGAATCCTCGGTAAGCAAGAACTGTGGCATGAATTCTGGCGCCGAAAATTCCCACGAAGAAATTGCCCACCCCCATCCCCAGACCGGCAGCCGCCACGATATAGCCGAATTGATGAGGCTGCAGGTCGAGCACCTGCTCGGCCAGACCGACGGCAATAATGTTTAGGGTTATTATCGTGCTGAACAGAATGGTGATTTTAAGAATGGCCCGGAAAACATATTTGCTGCTGACGATATAAGCAATTCCGAAACGCAATTCTTCCCACCAGGGCTCGTGCTCCTGACGGTTGGGTTTGTTGTCTTTTATCCCCAGTAAAAGAAGGGCGGCGATGCCGAATCCGGCTGCCACTGCATACGGTGCACGCCCCAGACCGGTGGATTCGATAATAGGATCGCCTATGGCAAAACCGAATCCCAGGGCAATCATCATAGTGGTGAAAAATAAAGAGTTGGCGGCCAGCAAATCTTCTTTCTTGACCAGCCTGGGTATGGAAGCAGTTTCAGCCGGAGCAAAAAATTGTGAGCCAATCGATATTAAAAAAGCCATAGACAGGGCAATGCTGGGCGATTGTTTGACCAGGGGCGTAGCTATCAGACAAACGGTTCCCGCTCTGAAAAGACTGGATAAGACAAGCACCATTTTATTGGAAAACCTGTCCACATAGACTCCGGCTATCGGGCTTAAAATTATTGCCGGAATTGTGAATGCCACATAAAGCAAGCTGGTCATTTGAGCCGCGCCCACATACTTGCCTGCTATGGTGGAATGTTGAATAGTGGTCAAAACGGCGACGAAAAGTACAAAAACAGCCCGATCGGCAAACTGCGAAAAAATCTGGGCAACCCACAAACACATGAATTGCGGATTGCGCAATACGGATGTGTAACCAGTATCTTTATCGGATTCAGCCAATTCTTTAGATTCGGCCGAGTCTAGATTCGGATTGTCCACCGACACTTGTTTTTAGTTTCCTAGAAGTCACCCGTCCCGGAGAGAGATTCAGCCAGAGCTTTTTCTTCGCTCGGGGCTTCATCCCTAATTTCATCATACGATGTCATGGCTATACATACACCCCTTCTGCTGGTTCTGTAAAATTCCACGATTTCCATAACTTCGGATATATGGCCCAGTTCTCTCTCCACTTTATCCAGCGCCACTTTTTGATTCAAACCTTCGCGATAAATCAGGCGATAAGCTTCTTTCACAGCAGTGCGAACTTCCTGTCCCAGTTTGTTGCGACGCATTCCGATTATATTGATGCCGCAAACTTTTGCCGGCCGGCCGTCCATCATGGCAAAAGGAGGCATGTCTTTTCTTGTGCCTGTTATTCTTTGACAGAATAAGGCCGGCGCCCAATTCGCCG
>CAZEQP010000690.1:0-2621 GCA_964514345.1 uncultured Candidatus Obscuribacterales bacterium | reverse complement strand
AGCACTGGAGAAACAATCGCTTTCTGCATACAATGAACAACGCATTCAAACAGCATTAGCGGTTAAAGAAGCTTATTGGAATGCCGCCTGGAGTGAAGCCAGTTTGAGAGTAGCTGCTGATTATGTGAAATTCCGAGATTGGAGCAGCAAAAACATCAAAGCTAGAGTTCAGGAAGGAAAGGCTCCCAAAGCCGACTATCTCAGAGAAGAAGCGGAATTAGCAAAAGCGAAGATACAAATGAATGAAAAGTACCGCGATTTTAACAGCGCGCTTTTGAATTTGAAAGTCTCTATGGCTGTAAATCTAGGCTCGAATTTAACCCTCAAAGATGCTCTTTCGTATATTGAAGTAACTGGCGATGTGGCCAAGTTTCTCGAAAACGCAGCAAAGAACCGCCCTGAAATCGCCAGAGCGGCAAGTAAAGTTTCTGAAGCTAAAGCCAGAAGACAGATAGCTTTAAGCAAATATTTCCCACAGGTGAATGCTTATGGTATCGGCAGCAATATCACGGGAAATTCGCCTGATGGCAATGCCAATGGACGCTGGGGTGGATTTATAGGTGTAACAGGTGGAATCACACTGTTTGATTCCGGGGCTCGCACAAACGAACTTAGAGCTGCAAATGCCGGAGTTCGAGAAGCTGAGTTAGCAAAACAAAATGTAAATTTAAAAGTAGCACAAGAAGTTTCCCAAGCCTGGATCGATCTGGATTTGGCCAGGAGAAATGTAGACTTGGCAAGAGAAGAAGTCACTTCTGCTGAGGAAGATTACAGGCTCTTGCGTGCTAGATATGAGGTCGGCAAGTCAATAGCCTTGGAGCAGTTTGATGCGGCAGTCAAGATGTATCAAGCAAAACTGACTTTACAGGAAGTTATTTACAAATATCGTCTGGCTCAGGCACGCCTGATCTTCGCCAGCGGCGGAATTTAACAGACCACAAGCATCTCATTCCAGTAGCGAATAAGATTCAAGGATATAAGCCGCCAAATCTAAGTCGAATTTATGATACCGTATATAGTGACAATGGACCACGCATCTACTCAACAGAGAAAGTATTCATAAGCTGGATATCGATTGGTAAGATTTTCCATAAATTCAGAAAGTTTGACACGGAATCTGATCGGTCATTGATCAGAAAATTACGATTCTCCTACTTCAATAGAATTAAAAATTTGTTTCTAATATTTTTTCTCAAATTTTCTGACAGAGGGGCCAAATTTATATTTTAACTACCTCAATATAAATCGGCCCTCTCTTTCAAGAACGGCGATTCATCATTGTTTAAATAATCCTGCCCGGTAAGACTCGAACTTACACCTCATGGTTCGTAGAATTATGGCCGCCTGTCTCTTGCTAAAGAATGCGGTAAAGCAAGCGAACCTTACTAAGAGCCGATTAAAAAAACAATTTCAGTTTTTCCTCGCCAGGGTACGGTAGAGGGTACGGCGCAAGCGCGAGACTACCCCAATAAAAAACCGGCTCATCTTTCAAGACTCGCCGGTATTCTATGTTTTGATTGGTTGCGGGGACAAGATTTGAACTTGCGACCTTTGGGTTATGAGCCCAACGAGCTACCAGGCTGCTCCACCCCGCGTCGTTTCCTAATAATAGCGCAATTGGTCTCAACTATGTGAAGCCAACCAGACTATGGTTCGTGAATGGTAACATAAACCAATCTAATAAATCCTCGAATTCTGAACCGAAACTCATTTAAGAGAAGTATGAAGCTAGTTTTGCAACGAGTCACCCAGGCTAGTGTCACTGTAGAAGGGCAAATCACAGGCCAGATCGGAAACGGGCTTATGATTCTTGCCGGAGTCGAGCACGCCGATACAACTAAAGATAGTGAATTCCTGGCGCAAAAGACTGTGGACCTGCGCATATTCTCCGATGCCGAAGGCAAGATGAATCTGTCGTTACTGGATATTGACGGTGAAGCCTTGATTATTTCGCAGTTTACCCTCTTTGCCGACTGGCTGAAAGGACGCCGTCCCAGCTTTTTGAAAGCCGCACCGCCGGCTCTGGGTGAGGAACTTTACGAACATTTTGTAGCCCAGATTGGCGCTAAGGGTGTGAAAACCGCCACCGGGCGCTTTGGAGCGCATATGAGCGTCGCGCTTGTGAATGACGGTCCTGTTACTTTGATTCTGGACTCTAAAGAGAAATTCGAGTAAGCAAGCCAGTTTCATAGTATATTTTGCAAGTCCATTTAGCTAAAAGGCGCGCTTGCACATGACAACCAGATTCTTACCTAAACGGCTCAACTATTTTGTTTTGACCGCCTCTCTTCTTTATTTTTGTCCAGTTCAGGCTCAAGGAGCTGATCCGGGTCCTCTTGGAAAATTTGATTACACCAATGGTCCGGCTTCTTTTGTGCGAAGCGGCAGTGATATGACTGACACAAGCAAAACCACTCCGATAGATTCAGAAGAAGAAAGCGAAGAAAAAGAGAAAGACGATGTCAAAATTGACTTTGACAAAGATCCGCTTGATACAAAAACTAAGAAGGTAAAGGAAGAAGACGACTTCAGCTTTGCCGATGAAGATAAAGATGGCACGGCTAAAGAAAATCAAAGCACTCTGCTTGAAGACGATCGTAAGTTGATTGAAAAGACTGAGC
>CAZEQP010000689.1:0-2628 GCA_964514345.1 uncultured Candidatus Obscuribacterales bacterium | reverse complement strand
GTCAATTCATCTATTACATTGGGCGAGTTTCCATATTGTCCCAAAGTGAAGTTGTGACAGTAATAAGCGTCCGGATTGGTTCTTCCGTCAGGCAAATCAGGCGCGCCTGCCGTTCTGGGAAATGAATAGAAAAAGGCATGTCGCGACAAATCAAACGGCGGAATGTTCAGCGGACCGGTGTTCCACTCGCCACGTATTCTTTGAAGCTCACTGATAATTTGCTGCGGGCTGGCATTTTCACTTAATTCGGTGCCATTATTCCGCCTGGCATGGTCATTCACGAAAGTCCGCATGTCGGTCAACGCCAGACGCATATTTTGTCTGACATTAGCTTCAATGGCATTGACCAGATCCGACTGCGGTGCATTGTCGGCAAGACCATGCAACCGTCTCAAATTGACGTTGAAATCCGGACTTGGATTGACCAGAGCCGTTCTAATCCTGTCGTCAATCGTCTGGCGTTCGGCACTTGTCGGGTCCTGCAAGGACTGTAAAATCCTTTCGCCTGTGCCTGGTGGCACAGTTATCCCTCGATCAAAAGTGGTCTGAGCAAGACGAAACTGCTCTTGCGGTCTTTGTATTGTGCGGGCATCAGGCACCGTTCCCCGGAACAATGGCTCTCTATCAGTGCCTCGGGCAAGATGAATCTGAGCACCGTTTAGCTCAAACTGAAATCCACTGCCCAGTCTGGCTCTAAACCCTTCAGCAAACTGATTGGCAAAATCCTGACCACCCGGCAAGGCTTGAGCGCGAGCTATGAACTGACCGACACCCTCCATGTAAGCCCTCAACATTCTGGGGTTGTTCTGCAGCACATCCAGGCGCTCAGCCAGTCGGGCGGCAGCTTGTTGGGGTGTTTCCTGTCCATTGGTGGGCACATCTGCCACATTAATTCGCGCCGCGATACGCGATCCCGGGTCATTCGGTCTGGTTATATTAAATGCCCCATCCCGCAGACTGACCTGCCACCCACACTGCAAGTCTTTCAAAGACCGCTCCAGCTCGGCGGGACTGGTTCCCTGACCCAGTTGCTGACGGATAAAGCGCTGCAAATCCAGAGCAGTGCGCTCAGACAAGCTCAAATTGCTTGCCGGCTGCTGGTCAGCCAGATTAGTGCGGATTATCTCGTTTGCCGTGTCGCCAATTTTCCGGGTTCGCTCCTCACCAGTGCCGGTAATTTGCAGGTCGGTCAATCTGTAGGGGTTGTCCGGCTGACTTTTGGCTACTGAGTTGTCTACTGCAAAGGTCGTTCTGAAGCCTTCATACAGACCGTAAACATCCCAATCGGTAGTCTTACTACCGGGATCAGTAGCACCTGTGGTTTCTATCGATTTGGCTTCTTCGTTTGCCATATTCAGGCTCTTGTGTATGTAGTTTATATATACCCAAGGGCTTAGATCTGGACAACAGGGTTTTTCGCCAATTCTTTGCGTTCTCCCGCATGAAGAGCGCAATAAACAACGTCACGAATTTCATTGGCTTGTTGGCTGGTTAAAGTTACCACCGGATCTCGAATAACCAGACGCAAAAGCACATTTTTTTGACCCTCTTTCATTCCCATTCGCTCATGTGCTTCAGGTGGCAAATCAGCGTAGAGCGTCTCGCTCATGATCTCAATGCTTTCAAGGCGAGAGGCATGCTCAGGCGATGCCTGTCGAATTCTGTCACCAAGCTCTTCAGTTGTAAGTTCTTCGTCAACGGCGATGGAAAGATCTCTTCTAACTGGTGGCTGATTTGATACCGGAATATAAGGCTCAAGGTCAAGCATTTGTTTTTGCACACGCTCATCGTCAGAGCGCAAAAGCCTGATGTCGTAAATAGATTTGCGCAGCATCAAAATCCGATCCAGACCAAGTCCCATCGCAAGACCGGTTGAGTCAAGCCCGGCTTGCCGGATAACATCAAGCGACGCCAGACCGCACTCGCCAATCTCGACCCAGTCTTCATTTACTGAAACATCAATTTGCAGTCCGTTTGTGGTGTAAGGATGCGGTGAAGCGATGGTTCGATACTCATAACCAGGCAATGCGGCACTAACTATGGTGCTGATCATTTCATGCAGATCTTCAACACGCATATTAGTTTTTGTAATTCGCCAGAGATCCAGATGATGAGGTTCTGCCGAATGAAGTCTGTCAATGGTATCACGACGATATACCAAGCCTGGACAAACAAGCAAAATATCCTCCGGGGGATCGCTTGCCATGCTTCGTAAAAGTCCTGGTATCATAGCGCTTGTATGAGCACGAAGCATCACCTGCGGTGTTATATATCGTGTGTATCGCGCATCCCGCACCACTCCTTCTGGCGGGTATCCAAGCCGGTCATAATTGTCCCGGGTCGAAACAACAGGGCTTCCGCGATAAATGAGTCTGCGGCATCCCCAAAGTTGCGCCAGGGCGGTGTGAACTTCTTCCACGATTTGCTGCATGGCGTGCGGACCTTGTAGAGGATCAGCCAGGTCACGCAAATGCAGGGCGCGCTCGAGCGCACCCGATGTTATGGGTGTAATCATGTTAATACTCTCCGTATGTTGATTTAATTGTCTAAACAAAAAGTCCCCGAAACTCATTTGCCGGGGAGCATGTTCAAACTTCAAATCGCAATTTGGTGCGTTAGAGCCGACGG
>CAZEQP010000688.1:0-2653 GCA_964514345.1 uncultured Candidatus Obscuribacterales bacterium | reverse complement strand
CTTGGTTTCAAACTCTCCGAAACAGGCATAAATCATAGCGCTTCTACAGTAGACAAAACCCTGTCATTGAGCGTAAGCAAAGCAAAAGCCTGCTTGGAGATTCTTGCAATTGAATATAAAAATCTGGAAGGCAAATTGCGCGCCGCCATTGTTTGCGATTTCGAAGCTTCAGCACAAGCTGCATATCAAGCCATTCTTGAAAATAACGTCGCCTTATTGCTTAGACCCATTCTTGTTACCGGGACTAAACTATTAATAGACCCAAGCATCCAGAAAAAATTTCTACGCGAAGCAAAAACAGCTGAATTCAAAGAAATCGACAAGCTCGGTGTTTCAGTCAAAGGAGTGGAGCATCCGGTCAGACTTGTCACCGCACTCCTGGAAAAAGGCGTCACTCAATGCATAATAGGCACTCGCGGCATTCTTGGTGAAGGCTGGGACAGTCCCTCACTCAATACTCTCATAGACTTGACTGCGGTCACCACACCCACCAGTGTCAAACAATTGCGCGGCAGGTCTTTGCGAAAGATTCATGACGGCAGCGAAGATTTAGACTATCAGCAAAAGGTGGCAAACAACTGGGACATAGTCTGCATATATCCGGTCATGGAAAAAGGATTGAACGATTTTGCCCGCTTTGATCGCAAACACAAAGACTATTTCGGACTGTCCTGGCAGGACAATATAGAATCAGGAATCAAGCGCCTGCATCCGGCTTTTTTAAAATTAAACGGCAGTGAAATACTTGCTTCACAGGACGACTTCAATCAAGAGATGCTGGATCGTGCCATTGCCCGCGATACTGTTACCAAACGCTGGAAAATAGGCGAGCCTTACGAAAACAAGTCGCGCCCGGCACTTGAAATAGCCGCGCTGCCCGAACTGTCCATTAGTCCGCCTTTTGTGCGTGAGCACAAAACGTACGACGAGCATCGTCAAGATATTATTTTTCAACGCACTTCCTTTTTAATGGGTGGTATCATTCCCGCTTTTCTCACTGTTATTGCCGCCTTTTCGGTACTTACATATTTCGGATTTTCCAGCGTCGTTATAACTGTTCCGCTACTTTTGTTTCTGGCGGCAACCCTTGTAGTTTTGAAATACTTCTATGCGAAGATGAGAGAAACACTGGCCAAAAATCTGCTTGAAAAAGAAGCTCAGATTACAACTGTAAGCCGGGTTCTGGAAGCCACTCTTTCTGCACTTAAAGAAACAGGTCTCGTACCTGAAGTGACAAGCATGGACAATTTAAAAGTAATTGCCCTAAGCGAAAACAGCTACAGGGTGCAAATGGAAAATCTCGACCCGCTGGCCGCAAAAAATCTCGCCCGCTCGCTTGAAGAAGTGATGTCGCCTGTCATCAATCAGCCTTATGTCATCGCTAAATATGAATATTCAACAGCTGATATGGAACCTGATGAATTTCTCAAACTTTATCTGGACAACAAATTGACACCTTATATTTCTTCTTACCATCCGGTTCCCGGCTTGCTAGCAAGATCGCAAAAAGGACGGGATGCATTTGAAAAGGCGTGGAACGAATATGTCAGCCCAGGTTCGGTTTTATCACTTGAATCAAAACCGGAAGACCTGAACAAATATTTCGGCATAGGACCGAGCGTTGCTCAACGTATGCTGTGGTCTTAGTTTTAGTGACAGCTTGAATCGCAGCACTTTTTCATAAATTTGCGATTAAGAAAATGCGATGTAATCACAAGGGCATTGCCCAGTGTAATCACCGGCAATTCCATGCTTTCGTCAAGCACAAATGTGGCTAGCAAAACTAAAGTCAAACCGAAAAGCATCGGCATCAAAACGCGGTGCTTGCGGTGCTGCAGGTAGCCGGGCAAAATGCCCATAAAACAGAATGTCACCACAAAACCGGCTAAGCTCCAGTGCACGGTCTCTTCAGACAACATGCCATTGCTCAGAAAGGGCAGAGCGGATAAAACGAAGGGCATGACAAGACAGTGTACGGCGCAGAGTCCGGAGGCTCCGATGCCCAGTACGTCAGCTGCTTTAATGACTTGGGTTCTTGTTGGCATGGTCTTAATTCTAGCCAAGCATTTGAAAACCATTTCCAATTTTAGAATCTTTTTCGATTCATATATCGGAAAGTTAATCACAATGAGGCAAACCATTTATCCAGTGCCTGCCAACAGGGTCCGCCTCGCTCGAAAAAATCCTTCTGATAAGCAGGGTCAAACCATTTCTCTTGATAACTTACGCTTTCTTCCTGCGTATAAAGCCTGGTTATCGGAAAGCAGGGCTTTTCTGTCCCTTCAAAGGAACCTATCTGAAAGCCGAACTTGCCAAGACCGGTCTGAAAACTGGGATCAATAATTCGCCAGTCTTCATCTATAAGTACTTCAGGATAAAAATGAGTGACTTGAATGTCCGCCGGCAGCAAGTCCACAATTTCGGCAGGAACGATTTTCTTATCCCAGTAAGTCTCTCCTACCCGCCCCCGCACCGCATATCCGAGTATGCCGAGCTTTTGCAAAAGTTCGCTGCCCTTGAAAAAACAGTTGTTCGACGGCTCACCTGCCATGGACAGACGATACGGACGCGCCTGAATTTCTTCGAATATTTTTTTAGCCCTTGTGTGATCCAATTTCCCAGCTCATTTTGCCGTTTTGATCTTTTCTTTATA
>CAZEQP010000687.1:0-2658 GCA_964514345.1 uncultured Candidatus Obscuribacterales bacterium | reverse complement strand
GACCTTTATACATTTGATCACGCACATCAGGCACAAGGTCATAGCCGGTGCTTTTGTACCATTTGCTCTTTGATGGTCCCATATGCGCCCAGGCGTAACTGCGCGCCGCCACCGCCTGCGACTTCAAGGCTTCCAGATGCCAGCTGGGAGGCATCTCTGCCGGCACGCAGCCAAGCAAATAGTCTTCCAGGTCAAGCAGATTGATTACATTCAGTTTGCCTGACACAACCACTATTTCAAGACAACCGCGCCACCAACCTTTATTTGTCCAGACTCGATAATCCGGACTTGTTATATAGGTACGTCTGTCTGTGGGAAACGCAATGCTGTGACCGCTTGCCAGCTCAGTGATTCGTCCCGGGGTTATGTTGTAAACGGTTTGTGGTTTCAAAGCAAAAACGGGTCTGCCGTCCACAATTACGGCGCCCGGTGTCCATACGGCAAAACGTGCCCAGGGCTCCTGTCTGTGAATGCCCACCCGCACAGGATGAAGCATAATCGGGTAGGGACTGGCTACCATGCGCAAAGAGGCTTTTTGCACCGGAGCGGCAGCTTTGCGGGTTTGAGCCTCAGCCTCCTGGCTGGATTCGGAGCTTTCGCCTTCTTCCTCGTCGGCGAGGGCAGGCATTGCAAAGAAGGAGCAAATTAATGCCAGACTCAGACTAAAAATTGTCAGTGGTTTTGTGAAATACATTGAAAAACCCGAAAAGCCCGAATATCTCGAAAATCTAAACCTTGACTAACCCTTTCAGATCTCAATTTTAAATTAGACAGATCCAAAAGAATGTGATTGTAAGCAGCAATTTTATAGAATTAGACAAATGAAGAAAATACTTATAGTTGATGACGAAGTAGACATTGCCAATTCCATTCAGTATGTACTGAGCCAGGAAGGCTTTGTGACCTTTCTTGCCTATAACGGCTTGAAAGCGATGGACTTTATTACTAAGGAAAAACCGGATCTGGTCATCCTTGATCTTATGATGCCCGGAATCGATGGTTATGAAGTCTGTCGGCGCATACGTGCCACAGACAAAAAAACGCCTATCCTCATGCTCACCGCGCGCACTTCTGAGATAGACACAGTCGTGGGTCTGGAGCTCGGCGCCAATGACTATATCGCCAAACCGGTCAGGCTGCGCGAACTGGTCGCCAGAGTGAAAGCGCATTTGCGTGAAGCACCAGAGGTGCAGGTTTCCACCGGCGGCATCAAACTGGGTGAGCTTTCAATAGATCCTGAAAGCCGCACAGTTAAAGTTTCAGAGCGTGATATAGATTTGACCTTCAAAGAATTCGAACTTTTACTGGCGCTTGCCCGCCAGCCCAATCGAGTGTTCTCGCGCGACCAGCTCTTTTCGCAAGTCTGGGGCTCAGACTTTCTGGGCGAAAGTCGCACTGTGGACGTACATATAAGATATCTGCGCGAAAAGCTGGAAGAAAATCCCAGTCAGCCCAATCACATTCTCACAGTACGTGGGGTGGGATATCGTCTTGTCTGGGCTTAAGAAGCACGCATCAATTTCTCTGGCTTTAGCTAGTTTGTTTTTTGCATTGCCTTTGTGCGCCCAGGAAATGGGCAAAAAAATAGATCGTAAAGACGAAAAATCTTTCTGGAATAAAAAGTACGGAAAGAAAATGTATATCTTTGGCACTAAGCCCAATGTTTTTCTTGCCGAACAAATTGAAAAACTATCACCTGGAAAAATTCTTTTCCCGGCTGAAGGTGAGGGACGCAACGCGGTTCATGCCGCCAAACAAAAATGGGAAGTGCATGCATTTGACGTAAGCGAAGTGGCGAAAGAGAAAGCATTAAAACTGGCTGAAAAAGAAAATGTGAGCATCAACTATTTTGTTGATGACGCCTCATCGGTTGATTTGAAGCCGAATTCATTCGATGTTGTGGCAGTAATATTTTTCCAGCCCCAGGATAATGAAGAGACTTCCAAGTTTTTTCAAAAATTGAAAGAGTCAGTCAAACCAGGCGGCAGAATTCTGGTTGAGGGTTTTGCCAAAAAACATTTGAAACTGGGCACAAAATTTGGTCCTAAAGATGAGTCCTCGCTCTATGACAAACAATTTTTCAAACAAAATTTCAAAGACTGGAAAGTCAGCCTGGTTAAGGAACGCAAAACAGTTTTAGATGAAGGTATGCACGACGGTGACGCCATTGTTGTAGATTGCGTGGCAGTCAAACCCAAAACAAAATAGAAGGTCGAAAGATGCAAACAAAAGCATTCTCTCTTTTTTTTGCAGTTTTAATTTCGATAAACTCGGTCTGGGCAAAAGTTGATGCTACTTATCCCAGGCTTCTGACAGGCGCCGAAACGGCCGAGGGGCAAATGGCGCTTGAAATTGCGAAAGCCGCTTTCAAAGCCACATCGCCCAGGCTTTGCGAAACCGGAGCCGAAGTTCGTGAAAAGAAAAAGACGCTTGTCTTGTGTCAAGACGGACATGTAGAGTTGCAGCACGATGATGCGGCAATTGAGACTCTGCAAGACACCAACGATTTTACTTTTGTCTATATTCAAAAAAAGACTTTCAACGGAACCCGATTTGTGGTCGGACAATTCACTCACAGCTGGAGAGGCGATGTACATTCACTGGTGCGGGTGCCTGAAAGTTTGACAGCGGATTCTATCGAGGCCAGCAATTCCGCCA
>CAZEQP010000686.1:0-2664 GCA_964514345.1 uncultured Candidatus Obscuribacterales bacterium | reverse complement strand
CCCCGGCTTGCTTCCGAAAGGAAACCGGGGAGTTCTTTTTGGCAAAGAATTGACAGCATCTCGGACTGATTCATAATAGACCTCTCTTCTGCAAAAGGAATTGCACATGCGCTGGTCTCAATTATTTATCCCGACACTTAAAGAAGAACCGGCTCAAGTTGAAGCGGCAAGTCACAGACTCTTACTGCGAGCCGGGTACATCAGACAACTCACGGCAGGGGTATATAGTTTGTTGCCGCTGGGACAGCTTGTGCGCCTGAAGATAATAGAAATCATCCGTCAGGAAATGAACAAAATAGGCGGTCAAGAATTTGTTTTGTCAGCGCTGCAACCGCTTGAACTCTGGGATGAATCCGGAAGAACCCAGGCTGTTTCTGAAATCATGTTTCGTCTTAAAGACAGAAAGAAAGCGGATCTGGCATTAGGTTTGACCCACGAAGAAGTTTTTACTTCAATAGCCAGGACCAGTCTTGTATCATACAAACAACTGCCCCAGATATGGTATCAAATCCAGACTAAGTTCAGAGATTAAGCCCGACCCAAAGGCGGTCTTCTTCGAGTGCGCGAATTTACGATGAAAGACTCTTATTCCTTTGATTTTGATACGGCTGGTCTGGATGTGTCTTTTCAAAAGCATCTTGAAGCATATGTGAAAATATTCAATCGCTGCGGACTGGATTTTCGCATGGTGGAAGCCAGTTCAGGTGCGATGGGAGGAAGCGCCTCAATTGAATTTATGGTGCTTACTCAAGCCGGGGAAGATCATCTTGTTTTATGTAAAAAATGCGATTATGCAGCCAATGTAGAGCGCGCCGCTTCTGTGCAGAAAGCGGCAGAAAATATTTCGAATACTGAAAAATTGGAAGAATTCGCCACACCTAATATTCGAACAATAAAAGCGCTGGAAGATTTTGCCGGCGGCGCCAGAGCAGAACAACAAATAAAAACTCTGGTTTATGTGGCTGACGAAAATTTGATCCTGGCTCTGGTACAGGGCGACCAAGAACTAAATGAAGCCAAATTGCAAACTGCACTCGGCGCAAGTACATTGAGACAAGCCACCGAAAGCGAAATCTTCGAGGCTATGGGAGCACATCCCGGCTCGCTTGGTGCCTGCGGTATACAAACCGGACAGAAAATAAAAAACATAATTGAAGATTCAAGACTGAAAGATCGATGCGGCATGGTGACAGGCGCAAACAAAGACGACTGGCATTTGCGCAATGTCGATGTAAATAGAGACATTCAGGTGAACGAGTGGACCGACTTGCACACTGTAAAAGAGGGTGAAGCCTGCACTAAATGTGGTGGCACTCTTTCTTTGACAAAGGGACTGGAAATCGGGCACATCTTCAAACTGGGTACACGTTACTCTGTAAGTATGAACGCACATGTCCTGGGCTCTGACGGCGCCAGAAATCCAATAGTCATGGGCTCTTACGGCATCGGTGTGGAGCGCCTGATGGCTGCCGTGGTGGAATCAAGCCACGACGACAAAGGCATAATCTGGCCGCAGAGTATCGCCCCCTATGATGTGGTGATTGTGCCCGTCAACAGCCAGGATCAAGAATTGAGCGCCAAAACAGAAGAGATAAAATCAATGCTTGAAAGCCGGGGCATAAACTGCCTGCTGGACGACCGCGACGAGCGCGCCGGAGTCAAATTCAACGATGCCGAACTGATAGGCATTCCCTGGCGCATAACCGCCGGCAAGAAAATTTCATCCGGAATAGTGGAATTGTTCGAAAGAAAAACCAAAACCAGCACAGATGTTTCAATAGAGAATATAGGCGAATTTGTTGAAGAAAAACTGTCCGGGCGTTCTATCAGTTAAAATATACTGAAGTTTGGTTCGAGGTGAACTTGAGCACAAAGACTCCAGCGTCAAAAGAACCGCTAGTTCTGGGCATCCAGGGCGGTAAAGGCAGCTTCAATGAAGAAGCCGCCCGCCAACGCATGAAGCGCACCCCCGACCGCCCTTTCACACTTTCATATCTGCACACGACAGAAAACGTGCTGAAAGCTCTGCACGACGGCAGTATCGACCAGGGACAGTTCGCTATCCGCAACTCACTGGGCGGGATTGTGGAAGAAACTGTGGAAGCTTCAAAGCGTTATAGCTATGAAAAAATCGACGAATTCGCCATGAAAATCATCCACGCCTTGATGGTCTTACCTGACGCTGAGATTGACGACATCGACACTGTTATGGCTCATCCTCAGGCATTGACTCAGTGCAAATTCACCCTGCAAAGAAAATACAGCAATCTAAAACAAGAAAGCGGCGACGGCGATCTCTTAGATCCGGCCAAGGTAGCCGAACTTTTGAGCCAGGGTAAATTGCCAAAAAACATCGCCGTGCTTGGAAGCAAGGGACTGGCCGAGATTTACGGTCTGAAAATCATAGCCACGAATATGCAGGATTCAGGCTCCACTTTCACCACTTTCATCTGGGTAAAACGCCCTAAGACTGATTAATTAGCTTTACAAAATGAACCGGTAAAAGGGCAAAAAACTGTCTCGTGGCATATACTTCCTCCTAGAATCCGCGGGATGTCTTTCCAGGCTATTGCCGAGAGGAAAAAACTATGGACAACACTCAAGGAATGAACATGAATATGAATAACGCTGTTTCAGCTGAAAAAGAAATTCTGGCGAATCAGG
>CAZEQP010000685.1:0-2664 GCA_964514345.1 uncultured Candidatus Obscuribacterales bacterium | reverse complement strand
TTGATGCCCACAGAAATGCAATGCTGGGACTGTTCGGATGGGACAGAGAACAAATAAGAAGATCGTCTGCCTTGATGCCTGCCTGGCTTAGCGACATAATCAATCTGGAGAATAATGAAAGTCACGTGGTGCCAATACCGATCATAGCGGCATAGAAATTCGTGGCAGCGTTAGAGATTTAAGGCAGCGTTAACTGTCAGGTTACAACCCTGTGATTTTTGGTTGTTGTAACACTGGTTTTGCCACAGTAGCTCTCAAGCCCGCAAATACACGGCAATTGACTCCGGCAAAACCGGGATAGACACCCCCGCCTCCTGGTGCGGTCAGACCTGGGACAAAAGGAATATTTCCAGCGCCCATATTGAATATTTCTTGCGTTCGGATAAAAGTTTGTAGCCAGGGAAGTTTCCTGCTCACTTGGCGAGACAATTCTTGTTCCAGAATAATTATTTGTGTGTCCGGACCTTGGCGAATTTTCTGACTGCCGAAGTTTGATACAAGCGTAAAATTATTAAGTAGATTCCAACCTCCACGTCTGTACAGATGTCCGAAGGTGTAGAAAATATCGCCTTCCTGAAAGCGAGCGCACATCTCTCTGAAACGCAATTGTCCAACAACAGAGGCATAAATGAATTGATTGGTGCCTATGACTTTTTGATATGTTATCGATGGCAAATAGTCATTGAAGAAAGAACCAGGAAACTTGTCCAGAGTGGCGAAGAGTCCTCTTCCTTGCAATCCGAAAATTAGAGTGGACCTATTTTTCAGTGGAACAAATCGGTTTAGACCGAATCCGATTGAATGAAAGTTTCTATTTAGAAGAGGACTAAAGTCGGTGTACTGATCTCGGAGAAAGAAATAATTTGAGTAAATCTGAGTGTTTTTAGCGATTTCGTATCCTAAGTTGGTGTTGGGGAGAATGCGATAAATCATATCGGAAGATTCTTTTGGACTGGTCTGGAACACGTTTGTTTCAAGACGCAAACTGTTTTCGATAACAGTATTGAAAAACATTTTGGCTGGCAAATGATAAAGAGCTCTTTGCTGGAAATCGTTATAGCGTCCAAATGCCGGTGTGCGTCGAGGTAGTGCGGCAGGCACCAGATCTACTTGTTGGTTCTCATTCACAGTGTCTGTAGGCACTGACTGGGCGAGGACTATCGGTTCAAGAGCGTCTCGCTCTGTTGGTTTTTCTTCAGCGTGATTCTTATCTGCAAGTTTTTCTACCGTAGGCTCCAAGACTGCGGTAGCCGGAGAAACAGGAATGAGGTCGTCAGTTTTACTGGTATTAGATACGGTATCGTGTTTTTTTTGTTGCTCGGGATAAGCTGGAGATTGTGATTGAGTATGTGATGAGGGAAGTGCTTGCGTGGAATTAGAGACTTGTGGCGGGGGAAGGGTTTGTCTGGAATCAGAGGCTTGTGATGAGGCAGGAGTTCGAGTCTGAGAAACCGATTGAGATGAAGAAAGAGTTTGAGTCGGGGAAACAATCTGTGTAGAAAGCTGCGGCAACATTTCTCGGTGCAGGTCGCAGTAAACGGAGCTGCCTAGAGAAACTGAATTGTCGGGACCATTGAACTTACCGGGAACGTTGAGACTGCCCGCATCACTCATCTGAGCCTGTGCCGGAGATACGGTCAGTGCGGTGGCAGTAATCGAGGCAAGAACTGTGGCAAGAACTGTTGCCAGAACCGGATTCAAGATTGTTAGTAAGTTTTTTACCGCCCAAGGAAGTGGGCGGAGCCAAAAGCTCATTTCAATTCTCATCTAAAAACGCGCGTTTTTCCCGTATCACCAATGAATTATAAGTGCATGACTACTAGATTCAAAGATACTGGAGATAATATTCATAGAACTAAATGACAAATTTCTTTTAGATACTATTAGCCTGATACAGCAAGCTGCTATAAATCAAACTGATTTCAACTGTCTTGGAATCAAAGGAAACAGTAGAAAAGTGGAAGATATAAAGTCACTGCCGGACGAGCCTTCTATTCGGGTTGTTTTATTGCCCAGAGATACCAACAGTCAGGGAACCATTTTCGGCGGCATTATTTTGAGTTATATCGATTTGGCCGGCGCGGTGGAAGTGGGCAAAACCACAAGACAAAAGATAGTTACGGTCGGAATCAAAGAGGTTTCTTTCAAAGCACCTGTGTTTGTGGGAGAAGTGGTGAGTTTTTATACAACTACAACCAGAGTGGGAAAAACCTCAGTTTCGGTGCATGTTGACGTGGAAGTCTGGCGTCAACAAGAATCGATTCATGTGACAGAAGCCGACCTCACATTTGTTTGCGTGGATGCCAACGGTCAACCTACCGAAGTGGTGGCGTCATCAAAGCGAATTAATCGAAGCAAAAGCAAGTCAAGATGAAGCCGGTGACTATATACTAAACGCTTATGGAAAGCATCAGGCTCTATCTTGGAACAGCTTGCGGCAAGTCGACAGCGACTTTCGGTCTGCTTATGCGAGCGCTCAGTAAGGGCAAAAATGTCACTCTGGTTTTTTTCGACAAACTGGAAGAAAATTCCAGCGAAGGAAAAGCCATGCATTTGCTGGAATCGCATAATGGTGAAAATGGGTTCGGAAAACTCACTCTAAAATACACCGGAGTGAATCGCATTGGTACCGGTCCTGGTGGCAGCTTCAGGCTTTATAGCGCG
>CAZEQP010000684.1:0-2668 GCA_964514345.1 uncultured Candidatus Obscuribacterales bacterium | reverse complement strand
AAGATGTACCTAAAGTCGCAGTATGTACTATAAGGCATAAAAAGTGGGTGGAAAATATGCCTCAAAATGTATATTTTGACTTTATTTGCTCAAAATATGCTTTTAAATGCATATTTGGTGTTTAACAGTCAAAATTGAAAGTAAATAACTGTTTAAAAGGAGAAAACTGTTTAAATTGAGCCCGTTGCATTTACGACGGTTTTCGATTCAAGAAGCGATACAGACTTGGTATCACCAAAAGAGTTAAAAGAGTTGCAGATATCAGACCGCCAAAAACAACAGTCGCCAGCGGTCGTTGAATTTCGGCACCGGTGGACTCTGAAAAAAGTTTGGGCAAAAGTCCCATCATAGCCACCATAACTGTCATCAACACCGGGCGCAAACGGATGCTTGCGCCCTCGACTATGGCAGCATCCAGATTGTCTGGGACTTCGTCCTTGTTGTCGGGCTTTTTCTCCAAAGTGTCGCGGACTTCGTCCTTGTTGTCGGGCTTCTTCTCCAAAGTGTCGCGGACTTCATCCCTACTGTCGTGGTCTTTCTCACGGTCTTTCGCATGATCTGTATCTTGCAATTGCGTGATGTAACTCACCATAATCACGCCGTTTTGTACTGCCACTCCAAACAAAGCAATGAATCCGATAAGCGCCGGCACCGACATTGGTTGATGAGAAAGCCAGAGTCCAACGATACCGCCGATGGCGGCAAAAGGAACGGTGAGCATGATAAGCGCCGCGTTCTTGAGAGAATCAAAAGTAAAAAAGAGCATAATGAAAATGATAAATAAAACAATAGGCACCACAATAGAAAGTCTGCCCATGGCGCGCTGTTGATTCTCAAACTGCCCGCCCCAGACAATGCTGTAACCTTCCGGCATTTTGACTTTTTGCTTTACCGCCTGTTGCGCAGCCTTGACCCAGCTTCCCAGGTCGCGCCCCCTGACGTTCACCATCACCGCCGAGCGTCTTTGTCCGTCTTCTCTTTTAATCAGAACGGCACCACTTTCGATGCTGACATCAGCCAATACATCAAGAGGAATTCTTGCTCCATCGGGTGTTTCAATCAGCATTTCGCGAAGGCGCTCTTCCGTTTGTCTGTATTCAGGCATAAATCGAATCAAGATTCCGAATCGTTTGTTTCCTTCAATCACTTCGGACATGACCCTGCCTGCGGTGGCAGTTTGAACAAAGCGCAAAATGTCGGCGGAAGTGGCGCCGTAACGGGCAATTGTTTTACGACGAAGAGTGATTCTGAATTCAGGCAGACCGATGACCGGTTCGCGAAGCATGTCGCTGGTGCCCGGCACTTCACGTATTGCCACCATAATGTCATTTGAAAGTTTGTCGAGCATTTCAAGGTCGTCGCCGAATATTTTGATTCCAACATCAGCTTTTATGCCTGTAATTAAATCATCGATCATGTCTGCAATCGGCTGTGAAAAACTATACATCATGCCGGGAATCTTGTTGACTTGACTTGCCATCGCTTCGATAAGCTCATTCTTGTTACTGGTGCGCCATTGAGATCGCGGTTTGAGACCGATATACATATCTGCGGCATCAACGCCTTCCTTGTCGGAGCCCATTCCGGAGCGTCCTATGCGGGTGACGGCAATCGTCACTTCCGGAAAGCGTTTTATCAAACGTTCGATGTCGCCTGCGATTTGCTGTGAATCGGTGTGAGAAATACTGGGAGGCATTCTCACTCGAAGCCAGAGAGAGCCTTCATCCAGGCTGGGAATGAATTCTGAGCCGAGAAACGGAATCAATGCACCTGCAGCTATCAAGCACCCGACTGATACCAGAAGTAGTTTACCCGGACGATTGAGTGACCATTGCAACAAAGGAATATAGCGTTTTTTGAGCCACTCCACAACCGGATTATGTTTTTCTCTAACGTCGCCTTTGAGCACCCAGAAGCAGATAACAGGAATAATGGTGAGCGAAACTATAAGCGCACCAAGCAAGGCATAAATGAAAGTGAGAGCAAGCGGCTCGAACATTTTCGCCTCTATGCCCTCTAAAGTGAAGAGGGGCAAATAGACTGCAATGATGATACAAATGGCAAATGTAATAGGACGGCCTACTTCCTGGGCGGCGTCTGTGACTACATTCAGACGCTCAACCGGTGAAAGAGACTTCTGGTCGGCAAGCTTACGGTATATGTTTTCAACCATTACCACGCCGGCGTCGACCACCACTCCGAAATCTACCGCTCCCATTGTCATCAGGTTTGATGAAAGTCCAGTGAATTTCAACAAGGCGAAGCTGAAAAGTAAAGAAAGCGGGATGATGACACAAACAATAAGTGTGGCTTTGATATCGAGTAAAATGGCGGTCAAAACAACAATCACAAGCCCGCTGCTGAATAGCAGGATTTCTTTGACAGTGTCTGCCGTTTTGTCGACGAGTTCTTTTTGATTATAAAAAGGAGTGACTTTTACTCCTTCCGGCAGTGTTTTTTCTATTTCCTTCAACTTCTTCTCGACGCGCTCCACCACTTCTTTTGTGTTGGCACCCTTACGCGAGAAAACAATTCCGACAACGGCTTCCCCCTCACCGTTCTTTGAGGCTGAGCCGCGGCGAAAGGCAGGACCGACTTCCACTGTGGCGACTGCACTTACTCTTACGGGTGTGCCGCTCACTTCCTTCAGGACGATGTCTTCTATATC
>CAZEQP010000683.1:0-2672 GCA_964514345.1 uncultured Candidatus Obscuribacterales bacterium | reverse complement strand
CAGATGAAAGAACTTCCTGTGGTGATCACTGAAAATGGATATGCCCAAAATTTTTCACCCGATATGAATGAAGGCGAATGGTCACTGGAAGACCATGAAAGAGTCAGTTATCTGGTATCACATTTGATATCGGTGCATAAAGCGATAAAATCGGGGGTTAAGGTTATTGGTTATCTGCACTGGTCGTTGACCGATAATTTTGAATGGGCGGAAGGGCTGACGCCGCGCTTCGGTCTTGTTAGAGTCACCTATCCTGACCAGTCTCGCTGTCTGCGTAAAAGTGCTGAAGAATATGCCAAAATTGTAAGAGACAACGCAATAACATTATCTGTGGAAAGTGGAGAAAGCTAAGACTCAAAATGAAAAATCACACAGGGCGTCTTCTACTTTTACTTGTTGTGTTGATGAACTTTTGTGTCGCATCTGATTTACTGGCTGAAAAGACTTATCTTGAATGTAGTGCCATTGCCGGTGAAACAAACAAAAAAGCTGAGAAGTCTCAGCTGGTAAAAATTCAGCTTGTGGCTAATCGCAAAGAAATCGAAGCAGGCAAGCCATTTCTTATAGGTGTGAAATTTAGAATTGAACCTGGCTGGCATATTTATTATAAAGAAGCAGGGGATGCCGGAATGCCTACTCAAATTAGTTGGGGACTTCCGGCAGGATATACTGCCGGGCCTCTATTGTGGCAGGAGCCCAAACATTTCGACGACTCTGGAATAAAAACAAACGGTTATGGCGATGAAACCTTTATCGCCAGCCAAATTACTCCACCAGCCAACTTAGACGGCTTGCAAGAAGTTTTGATCACGGCAAATGTGAAATGGCTTTCTTGCAAAGAATCCTGCATCCCCGGCAAAGAAGAAGTAGAAATAAAGCTTCCTGTCGGTAAAGAAAAACCGGATGACTCAAATCAAGCACTTTTTTCCAGCGTGGGATACGGCGAAAAAACTTTGAAGCCTGAAATCACTGGTGGGGTCCAAAATACAGGGCAAGCAAGTGGTGAAAATTTGCTCAACTATTTCTTGCTGGCCATGCTTGGCGGATTCATCCTCAATTTTATGCCTTGCGTACTTCCTGTTATAGCCATAAAAATACTCAGCTTCATGGAGCAAGCCGATGAAAGTCCTGCGCGGGTGCGTCGGTTGGGGCTCGTTTTCAGCGCCGGGGTAATGTCGGCATTTCTGGCACTAGCACTGGTGGTGGTGGCGGTGAGGGCGGCCGGCAATTCAGTCGGCTGGGGTACTCAGTTTCAAAATCCTCTGTTTCTGATTGTTATGTGCGTGATAGTTTTGCTGCTTTCACTGAGCCTTTTCGGCATATTTTATATAAATATCGATGCCGGGCAGGAGAAACTTGACGCTCTTTCCAGGAAGGAAGGCATGCTGGGCACCTTTTTTAAAGGTGTACTTGCCACCACTTTATCCACTCCCTGCACAGCTCCTTTTCTGGGTGCGGCGATGGGATTTGCTTTCGCTCAGCCGGAATGGATCGTGATTGGAATTTTTCTTGCTTCCGGACTGGGAATGTCTCTGCCCTATATCATTCTGACAGCCAAACCGGAGTGGATGAAATTTCTGCCCAAGCCGGGTGCCTGGATGGAAAAATTCAAAGAGTCGATGGGTTTCATAATGCTGGGCACGGTAATCTGGTTGCTCAATGTGCTGGGCAGTCAAATTGGTCCTGAAGGTGTTATGTGGGTAAGTTTTTTTCTGACCGCCGTTGCGCTTTCGGCCTGGCTGGTGGGAGGTTTCATAGACCTTTCCAGTGACGGCAAGCGCAAAAGCTTAGTGTGGAGCATTGCTTTATTTGTCAGCCTGATTGCCGGCTATTTCTGCATCATCGATAAACCCATTGTGATGAGTGCTCTTTCTGGAAAACCAATCTATAAATCTTCCGGTGCAGAAGATTCATCCTCTAACTGGATTCCTTTCAGTCCGTCCAGACTGGAGGCTGAAATTGCCAATCATAAAACTGTTTTGCTTGATTTTACTGCCGACTGGTGTCTCACTTGCAAATTGAACGAGACAACTGTGTTGAGTTCGGCGACAGTAAAAAAGGCTATTGCAGACAATCAAATTGTGACGATGAAAGCCGACTGGACGCGAGGAGATCCTGAAATCACCGCACTCCTGAAAAAATTTAATCGCTCAGGCGTTCCACTTTATGTTGTTTATTCCAAAAACGACCCGAGCAATCCTATCGTGTTGCCTGAATTATTGACTGAACAAATTTTGCTAGATGCTTTGAAAAAATAAAGCAGCCTTTAGCCGTTGATGGTGTTCTGGATTTTTTCCAGCAATCCATCGATGCGGGCAAGGTCTGTTTCTTCGCAGAATACAACCAGGATACCTACATCAACATCGGTCAAAATGGTGGTTTTATCCGCATTGGGTGTGCGGGTCAATAAGACCATCTGGCGCAATTTTCCAATTTCCAATTTTTTAGTGGAAAGGTTGCTTGTGCTTAAAAGGGCTGTTGAAAGTGCGCCCAGCATGTCTTTGTCCCAGCCTTGCTGCAGGGTCGAAGACATCACCAGTCCGTCATGTCCCACAATTAAACTTCCGGCCACACCTTCGTATTCGCCTATCTTATTGAGCAGTTCATTGATACCGGCTCCTCGCGCTTTACTGATGATGCGGGCAGAGGGCAGACCTTTGCCCAGTTGTCTT
>CAZEQP010000682.1:0-2675 GCA_964514345.1 uncultured Candidatus Obscuribacterales bacterium | reverse complement strand
TCACATCCTGTTTGCTTTTGGCAACCCTTTCTTTTTCTTACACTGTGAGCGTACGGGCTCAAGACGCTGAGCAAAGCGACGAGACGCCAGCCGCCGAAGAAACCGCGCCCAAGGTAAATCAATCATCGAAAGCCGAAAACGACGAACTCAAAAAAAACAAGACCAAAGAGTTTTTCAAATATTTCAGCCCCATTCCGGAAAAGAATTACACAAACGAATCGCAAGATCGTCTGATCAAAAAACGCAAATTCAAGCCTATCGCTTTTCCGGGCGCCACCCCGGTTTTGAATCCCGAACTGGGATTTTTTGCCATTGTCCCCACTGAAAAAACAAGCGACATTGCTTACATGGATCAACTGGCGGCAAAGCCTGAAGTAAACGGGCTGTCCATCATGCTGCCCTGGCAAAGCATAGAGAAGAAAGAAGGCGAATGCGATTTTTCAGTCATCGACCAGGCTCTTGACGTAGTGAAAAAACGCAATAAGACGCTTATTTTGCGTGTCACCACCTGTGGTTTACATGAAAAAGATGGTGTCAAGTCGGACACTCCCGAATGGGTTTTCAACGAAGACGTGAAGTCCCTGACCTACAAAGACAGAGAAGGCAAAGACCATCAGGCGCCCATTTTCTGGGACGCCAATTATCTAGCCAAATGGGCCAACTTCGTTCAGAGTCTAGGAGAAAAGTACGACAACAATAAATATTTGCACAGCGTAGGCATCACAGGCGGTGGCGTCCTTGGCTCCACACTTGTAGTTCCGGATTTTGCCGTATTCGAAGACCAGGACTCCGAAACACTGGCCAAAGAAGGCTCCGCCGGTGAAACTTCTCCCAAATCAGCCTACGGCACTCTTTGTTCCATATTAAGAAAAGAGCATGGAATGAGCGAACGCCAGCTGGTCGAGCACTGGAAATATGTAGGCGACCTTTTTCCCAAAGCCTTCAAACAAACACCTTTGAATTTCGACATCAACCCGCCCTTGCTGGGTCGCAAAGGTCAGGACGCACTTGATGAAATCAGCGATTATCTTGTATACCGTTATGGTCAGCGCGTTTATCTCACACGCCAGAATATCAAAAATGGAAAACACGGATTCGATCAGTATCGAGTTTTTCTCAAATTCCATCCTGACACTTTGACCGGATACCGTCTGCGTCCTGATTTTGATGCCACCGAATTGAGCAAGCTCAGCCATATGGCAGGCGAAGACGGCATCAGTTTTGTGGAAGTGCCGCCTGAAGTTCTGGACAACAACGACCCGGCGGTGAAAACCGCTCTCCACGAACTTCAATCACATCTGGGTTATCAGATTATTTCAAAAGAAGTGAAGCTCCCTGGAAGCGCTAAAGTGGGCGAACCATTGAATGCCTCTTTCACCTTCATAAATCTGGGCGCCACCGGTGCCATGATGCCGTCAAGGCACAATGACAAAGACGTTCCGGCCAGCTACAAAGTACAGCTTGAATTGCGAAATGCCACAGGCAAGCCGGTTTTCCGCTCACATCACACACCTTTGATTCCAACTTACGATTGGGTTTCGGACAAACCGATAATCTGGGAAAAGCAGCTTAAAATGCCGGAAAATCTCAAGCCAGGCAAATACGATGTATTTATGTCTTTGCTTGAACCGGACAGCAAAAAACGTGTTCGCTTCCTGAATGCCATTGCTCAAGGCGATCCAAAAACCGAACTGGAAGCACCTCTGGGTTCGATTGAGATAACCAACTAAAATTTCGGTCTGACCGGCGGCAATCCTGTTGGAATATTGCATTCAGACAATAACTGCTTGATAGCGGGCAACATTTTTCTTGCCTCTTCTTCACCGGCTTTCACTGCCCGTTTTGCATCCTTTCTCTTGGTCGAGATGAGCCCGATTCCATCGGTATTGGGATGAATAGTAATGTCGGCATAATTCGCCTGTGCTTCATCCAGATCTTGCAAATCCCATGCAATCATGCGCTTGGCCATACTGCCGAAGCCTGTGAGCTGTCCCTTGGGAAGCGGATGAAAAGGTTCGTCAATGTTGACTGCAATAACTATATCGGCGCCCATTTCGCGGCATTGCTTCACTGGTAAATTACAAATAAGACCGCCGTCGCAAAATAAATACTCGCCGATTTCAACCGGCTTGCGCAAAGTGGGAACAGCGCATGTTGCCTGCATGGCATAACCCATATTTCCTTTGCGGATCATATAAGGCTTGCCGTCCATCACATTTAAAGCCACCGCCGCAAAAGGAATCGGCAAGTTCTCAATCTCTTGCTCATGCGGACTTAGTTTGCCCATCAGATATTTTCTGAAGTTGTTGCCGGAGTACAGTCCGTCATAGTCTTTGGTTTTGAAAATATTCACTATCTTAACAACCGGACTGATAGCCACGCGAAACCATAGCGGCACAACCATGAAATGATCCATTACAGATCCGTTTTCAAATTCTTTCTGCATCAGAGCAGGAGAAGCTCCCAGCGAATAGAACCCGCCTACCACCGCCCCGATACTTGTTCCACATATATAGTCGAAGCGTATTCCGGCTTCGTCAAGCACTTTCAGAACACCCACTTCCGCTGCACCGCGGGCGCCACCACCGCCAAGAGCCAGTCCCAGCTTCAAGCGCCCGGGTTTTTGCGTTCTTTTGTACATGCGCGCTTCGGTGCGATCGGCCGAAGAAGTCTGA
>CAZEQP010000681.1:0-2676 GCA_964514345.1 uncultured Candidatus Obscuribacterales bacterium | reverse complement strand
TCAATTGAAGCGATTTTTCCTTCGGACTTATTTGCCGGCGAGTCTTTTAGTTTTTCCAGCAAGTCGGGAGTTAGTGCTTGATGAGTGCCGCCTTCACTTTCGATTTCTCTTTGCGCTGATCGTGGTTTTACTTCAGCAATATTCTTCTTGAGCGATTCTGCACCATCAATTTTGAGCTGTTTGATGGCCGCATCTTTTTGAATTCCATGTGGCATGAATTGCTCAATTTTCTTTCTTATTTCCAGTAAGGTTTTGAAAAAAACATTAGTTCCAGCAAGCGCTTGCATTGTGCCAGTATCCAGCATCTCTTCTTTATTTGAGGCTTTGCCCGATAGTTTCGGTAGGAATTCACCGGCCGTATCATGGTGCTTATCAAAAGAGCGAGCTATATGGACAATTATTTCCCCCTGATCGTCCAATTCAAAAATGCCAGGTCTGCCAAATGTCCCACTTACATTTTCGTCACGGGGTAAGGATGTCAAAGATAATGCCTTCCGGTCCAGCTCTTTTTGCCTTGTCTGTTCCAGGTATTCCGGCATGGCTGATTCAGCCTGCCTGGATTCAATAACTGATGCTTCCCGTTCATTCTTTTCGGGAACGGTTTCAGCCTGTTTGATTTTGTCTGAGTTGTCAGGCAATGATTGAATCTCTTAGACTAACTGAGTTTAACAGAAGCACTTTCTAGGATTCCTCATTCGGAGTTTCTTCCTGCACTGATTTTGCCGCATCAAACCAGCCTCGCTGAGCCTTTTGTCTGGCATCTAATTGCGCTTGTCGATTTGTTCTTATATAAGCCCTCATAGTCGTTCGCTCATCTGTGTGGGCAAGTGCTTGTTTCACTATGGCCACACTAGCACCAGTATTTGCCATTGCTGAAGCCAAACTCCGCCTCAGATCATGAATCCATAAGTCTTCCAAGCCTAATTTCTTCCGAAGGCTTTCCCAGGCGTTGCCAGGATCTTCAATATGTCCACTTGCGCTCTTTTCGCTAGGGAAGACGTATTTTGACATTTTTTTAGCGTCTATAAGTAATTTTTTTCGTTTAGAAAGAATTTCAATCTCTGCGGGACCCAGCAGTATCTCTTGCATTTTGCGCCCCTTCATTTTGTTGGCAGGGATTTTCCACAACCACGCCTCTTCATTTATTTCTGACCATTCCATGCTTAACATCACGGTTTTGCGCACACCAGTTAGCAGCCACAGCATAATCATATCGGCTAGTGTTCGCTCCTGGCAGTGCATCGTGGGCGCATCACTAATGGCTTGAATCAAGCGACCCGCTTCTTCATCAGACAGTACTCGGTCGCGTTGATTCTCCTGATAAAGGGAAATCCCTGCAAATGGATTATCACCTCGGAGAATAAATCGTGTTTTGATACCAAAGTTGAACATCGCCCTGCCAAGCTGAACTGCACGGTTAGCGCTTCCAGGTGTCCTTTCCATCTGCTTGTGAAGCCGCGATGCGTCATCATGTGAAAACTCAGCCGCTTTCTTCTTGCCAAGATTGCGCTTGCTGAACCAACGATTGAAGTCGTTCACATTATCCCTTACTCGTCTTCCCTTTTTTTCCAGGTGTCGGACCTTGTAATGGTCGAACAGGTCTTGAATTGTGGGAGAAACATTTGCAACTTTTTCTAGCTCAAAGACGTTTTCCCCACTATTTCGACGCGCCGTCAGCGCAGTTGCTCGTGATCGGGCTTCTATCAGGGAGCTTCGTGACAGCGCATCATCAAGTGCATCATCGAATCTGCAATCTAAATCTAAGGTACGCCAATTCCCATCTTGTTTGCATCGAAAACAAAATGTCTTGTTTCCACCCTTGCTTACGGAGACATACAAGTGAACGTTGGGTAGCAAATTGACGTATTTTTGTGTCAAGTGGGAAGGGCAAACGAGGCTTCGGATGTACTTCGCCGTGAATTTGTTATCGGTTTTGTCTGTTTTTTTTGCCATCGGAGCCGTACCCAAAAATTCCCATCCGAGAGAGAACAATCTGGCAAAATTCATACTTTTGCCTCAATTTCCCCGTACCCTTTGCCGTACCCTGAAGTATTATAAATCAGAATAATTAAGTTAACCATAGAAACATCAAAAAGGCTCGAAATGCTGGTAGGATTAGGTTTGATAAGGATATGGAAAATTTCGTGTGAAGCCGCAAAACGCCCAAAATATCATAACCTTCAGACTCATAACCCAAAGGTCACAAGTTCAAATCTTGTCCCCGCAACCAACTAAGAACATGAAGAATCGGTAGTCTTGATAGATGAGCCGATTTTTTGTTGTGGTAGGCTGTAGACATGCCTTGTAAGGAAGGTCAGCAAGTTTTCTTGTTGCAACGACATTGCTAAATCAATATCAAAGTTTTGTTTGTTGGATAATGCAGGTCAATCGGTATTCGTCAAAAATCTCGATCCAGAACCGTCAAAACCTTCAAAAGCATCTCGAACGATTTCTTCTAATGCCGACAATTCCTCTTCTTCTAATGCGGCGAATTCTTTTTTCCGTCGCTTATTCGGAAGTGTCCCAGCATTTTTGTACACGAATAGAACAAACTGCTCTGCCATTAGATCCGGCATTTCAACCATGTTCATAATGTCTCTAACCGCTTCGTCACGCCGTGTAAGATAATCAATTTCTCTTGGAAGATCAGATTCAATTGTCCGTCTTACGCAGCTG
>CAZEQP010000680.1:2247-2679 GCA_964514345.1 uncultured Candidatus Obscuribacterales bacterium | reverse complement strand
ATTTTCAGGGATCCGGCAGTCTTATTAGTGATCCGCTCTGTTAACTCTACTTCCCAGACCGGTTCACCAAAGCCGTTTTTGGCATGAACTTTCAATTCGGATGGGCGAAGTTTTTCCAGGGCGTGAGTACGCAGATAGTGATAAGCCATTTCCATCGCTTCGTCCTGGCTTACTGCAAGATCTTTGGTTTTGGAGGCAAGCTGAGCTTCCACTTGTTCGACTATCATCATTGGCTCAAGCGGCTCGCCATCATATTTGGTGATATGTGCATCCATCGAAATGCCGGTTTGCATTTTGACGTATTGGGCCATAACGCTTGTGAAATTGACTTCAACTGAAATTTTCTTCTTCGCTTTGGAAAGAATTTCACTTACTTCTTTAGTGTGGAAAGGAGCAATGTACTTTATGCACAAGAAGTTTGTTTTGACTCCT
>CAZEQP010000680.1:0-2237 GCA_964514345.1 uncultured Candidatus Obscuribacterales bacterium | reverse complement strand
CATTTCAGCTGCTTCTCTTACGACGCCCCAAGTAGAGCCCCAGCAAAGCAAAGTGACTTGAGCATCAGCCGCTCCTTCCAGCTTGGGGGCGGGAAGATCTTTGAGCATGTTTTTCACTTTGGTCATGCGCTTTTCCATTATTTTGCGGCGCACGGGAGGTGAAGTAAACATATCTGAAATGAGAATGCCGCGCTCGTCGTGATCGTCTGATGCGGTCACGTGGCATGCGCCGGCTGTACCGGGAAGAGCTCTTGGAGAAATGCCTGATTCAGTGAATTTGTATCTTCTGAATTTGCCGTTTTTCTCGGCATCCCACTCTTTAACAAATTCACCGCGTTCCACTTTGACGTCGGCGGGAAGTTCTTCCACATCCACTGTTTCAGGGTGTTCTGAAAGGAGAAGGTCGGACATGAATAGAACGGGCAACTGATATTTGTCCGCCAGGTTGAATGACTCGACTGTTGCTGCATATGCATCGGCAATGTTTTTGGGAGCGACGATAAGTCTGGGAAATTCACCTTGCGAAGCGCCGAAAACCTGGAAGAGGTCGGCTTGTTCAGTTTTGGTGGGCAGTCCGGTTGAGGGACCGCCTCTCTGCACTTCTACCATGACCACTGGCACTTCCATGATGCCTGCCATACCGACAGCTTCTGTCATCAGGGCAAAGCCACCACCGGCAGTGGCGCACATGGAGCGCACTCCGCCGATACCAGCTCCGATTGCCATATTGGCGACAGCTATTTCGTCCTCGCATTGTTTGACCAGTATGCCTGTTTTCTTGGCGTTGGCCGCCATCCAGTGCAAAATGGTTGAGGCGGGAGTCATCGGATATGCCGCGTAGAATTTGCAACCGGCAGCGTATGCTGCCATGGCTATGGCTTCATTACCGGTGATAAAAGGTCGGCGTTTTTTATCCGAATCCCATTTGCCGACAACAAAAATAGGTTTGGTGATTATTTTCTTGGCGTATTCATAGCCGGCTTCAAGCAAGGCTACGTTCATGTCGATTACTTCCTGCCCTTTGGCGCTGAAAGTATCGGTCAAAACTTCCTGGGTTTGTTCTGTGCCAAGACCCATCAGGTAGAGGGCTGCACCCACGGCAACTGTGTTTTGCATAATAGGTTTGACCGGACCAAATTTTTTGGCTACTTCTTCAGTCACTTCTTTCATTGAAATGGGAAGAAGCGTGACGCCTTTTTTAACCAGCGATTCTTCGCATTTGATTCTGTCGCTGTTGAAAAGAATGAAACCGCCCTCATCTACTTCACGGGCATGTCTTTCTATCGAATCTTGATTAAGGGCGATTAAGACATTGAGTTTGTCGCCGTGACAGGTAACTTTGCGGTCTGAAATGCGGACTTTAAGCCAGATATGGCCGCCTCTGATAATTGACTGATAGCTGTTATAGGCATAAACGTGCAGACCAAATCTGCCGCAAGACCGGGCCAGTGTGTCTCCTGATTTGTCGAGACCGTCGCCTGCCGCCCCTGCGATGCCTATCGTTACTTCCTGCATTACTGAAACCTCTCTAAAGCCGGATTATTGAGCGACTGCAAGCAAGCGCGCCCAAGGATGTGAGTAGATAACATATCACAGTTATTCTAAATGATGAAAAGTGACGGGCTTTTTCTTAATACTTAGTGTGAAGGCTCGGTTGCAGGAGCCGATGCTTCGGGAGCTTGAATTTCAGATGCATGAGTCTCAGGCGCATGTGTTTCCGCTCCGGCTTGAGGTGCATGCTCGGTGTGTTCGGCCCCTTCTCCATGACCGCCCCCGGTGGGCACTTGGATTTGCATCCAGCTGCCAATAAAGCTCATCAATAAAATCATGGCGATCGCGCAAATACCAATAAGTAATTTGTCTTGAGGGCTTTTTTCGGCAATCACTTCTCCCGGGTCCGGAGCATGGTGGTCGTGATCATGGTTGTGGTCATGACCGTGATCTTCATGACCATGGTCTTCATGACCGTGATCGTGGTTGCAGTTTGCGTGGTCGTGATGTGACATTTTCAATTACCTGCCGATTAAGTTGTTGTCAAATAGGCTATCCAGGCGAATACAGCTACCCAGAAAAATATAACCAGGGCATAATACTGCCCCTTGCCGGTTTGAGTGTATTTGAGCACCTCGCCTGTGGCTAGAGTCACTATACTTGCGCCATTAACCAGGATTTGATCAACAAATATGCTGTCGAGAGTTTTCCAGGCTTTACCGAAAACGGGCAATAACACTTTGTTG
>CAZEQP010000679.1:0-2680 GCA_964514345.1 uncultured Candidatus Obscuribacterales bacterium | reverse complement strand
CGCTCTTGAGTGTTAATTTCAGGGTGCGGATTTATTTTTGTTTCTACATCGTTCATGCTGTTTGCTTTTACTGAACGCTCCAGAAGTGATATCACATGGTCCATTGAAATTCTTTCGTTTTGAATAGCAATCAAACTTTCAAGCAGTGTTTTCAATAAATTTTGACCGATGAGATTTTTGGAAAGCAGTGCCCAGCCTACTGTGATACCGGTGGAAAGAGCTTCCAGTCTGGCTTTCAACAACAGACGAGCAGGAACAATCTGGCTTTTTTCAAGCAAAATTACTAGTGGATGATTTTTGAAAGGTTGATCAAGACTCAAGTCCAGCTCGATCAATGCTGTTTGCAAATCGGTGTAATTTTTGCTGGCATAAGCGATAGCGGCAGCGGCAAAACTTCTGTAAATGAGATTGCTCGATACCAGTTGGCTGGCTTGTCGTGCCAGTTTCAAATCCAGATTGGAAAGCATTCCTGTTACAGTGAGAACATCAAAAGGATCCACGCCATAGATGTGAGCAATTTCAAAAGCATCTTTAATTACGTCTTTGTCCAGAATGCCGCTTGCTCGCAAAAGCCAGGAAACAAGCGACTCATGGTCAGAAAGTCTTGGCAGTCTGGCAATCTCAGGATTGAAAAGGACTAGTTTTTTCTCGCCATCGCAACTTTCCAAAAGGCTTGTTTGGTCAAGCACAGGATTGGCGTTGAACAAATGATTGAAAAAAATCTGGGTGGAAGTTTGGGGGGGTTGGGTATTCATAAAAACGCACCAATTATTTGATTGAAGCTTAAATTCAGTTTGACGCTTGGCAACGCACGGGTCAATGCAAGACTACGTATGACTACGCAATCCGGTCCCAACTTTTAATTTAACGCCTTAATTTAAGTCCCTAAAACCAAGTCATAGTATGCACAGGCTGGCGGGTTTTATGATCCAGCCAGACGATGCGATGTTTCAGCTTGGGCCATTCCATCGCGAAATAGACACGCTTATGGTTGTATGAATTGGGTTCGACAGTGAAGTTCAATTCGGAGTCAAAACCGCCGCCGCTGGAAAGAGGGTTCCTGTTTCCGTTCGAATCTTCCAGGTACATGTCTATTGAATAAAATCTCTTATTAGTCTGGTTATCGATAGCCAGGTCGAGTTTCATCAATTTGCCTTCCACGCCGTCATTCACTTTTTTGACTTTTTCGATTTCGATTTTCAGACCTTTAAGAGCCGGAGGAGCCTTTTTAGGCTGAGCTTCCACCGTCATGGGCATCAATAAGTCTGTGTCTATGCGCAAATTCAAATCATCACCAGGCTCAAGCGTGGCTTTGGGTCCTTTGCGCATTATGGCAAATCCGGTGGCAATCAGTGCACCAGCCGCCGCTCCGCCTGCCACGTTGTAGCCGTGGGCCTCAATTGTGGCGGAAAGTCCAAATAATTGATATGCGATGATGGCGCCAAGCACGGCTCCACCAGCGGCGTGTGCCATTATTATTCCAAAGCCTCTAGCTTTTGTTTTCATAGTGGACGGTTTGAAATTATCCGCTTCGGCTCTAAAGGCAAAGACCCGTCCATCAGGCAATTTAAGAGTATTGAAAGCAATTTCGTAAAAGGTGTCGCGACCCACTCTTCTTTGCCCGTGCACTTTGGCAACTTGACCATAAAGCACAGTGCCTTCAGGGATTACACGATTATTTTCGATGAAGATATCTTCTGTTGTTTTGGCTGTGATTTTTTGTCCTTCACGAGCCGGGTGCAGTTTGCCGTCCAGGTCTCTGTCGGCCAGTCGCATGCCCATAGTGGGCACCATAGCCAGTTTCAATTTCAATGGAGTGCCTTTGGGCACGCAATAAGTGACTCCGCCCTGAAGCATCATTGACGATTGAGGCTGAGCAGATTCAGTATCTAAAGTGGGAATGCCTGGTTGCTGCGGTTCTTCCAGAAGATTGTCCGGAATTTCTGCTTCCTGGGCTAAAAGGCTGCCTGAAGGCATGCAAAAAGATTGTATGAGCAAAAGACAGACAGATATAGGTAGAAGCTTAAATTTCATGTGCATGGACAGAATTATCGGTTATTGAATACTTGAATACCTTAATTTGGAATCAATTAGTTAATTATCGGGAATATGAATTAGGATATAAGCCCTAAAGATTACTAATTCAGGCAGTTGTAGAGATAAATAATGCCCAACCAATCACCATCGGATCGAACGCTGACACTTGAGCCTGCACTGGAACAGCAAGAAAGCAGCAAAGTGACGATTATCAAGTACAGCGAAGACTTGCTTGAAGAAATAAATGACCTGCTTAAAAAAAACGAATTGCTTGATGCAGTGCTGGTTGATGCCTCAATGACCGGCTTTCTATTTCCGTCTGAAGTATTGCTTGAATGTTCAAAACTGGTTCCCCGTCTCATTGATGTAGGCGGCGCCCTGATATTTTTGTCTGTTGATGGGGCTGTGGCTGTAATCAGAGAGTCTTTGAGCTCCCCTCCCCAGCTTAGAATTTTTTCCAATTATCGCGAATTGTTCGATCTTTCCACCCATATCAGGCATTACGTCAAATTGGCTCTGGGCAAAGACACTGAATTCGCCACAGATAGAACCGATCTGGCTCAGCAAATCCTGATGTCCATTACTCCTGTTTTGACCGACAAGGGCATTGACCGCAAAACGGCAATTGAAGCTTCAAGCAAGC
>CAZEQP010000678.1:0-2693 GCA_964514345.1 uncultured Candidatus Obscuribacterales bacterium | reverse complement strand
AAACCAACACGTTCTCATGCTCAGAGGCATACGTAATAATGTTGTTCTCTTTTCTGGTTCTTATGGCATAGACTTTGGCATCAACTTTTATAGTATCGCTTGTAATATCAGTAACCACTCCCTTTTTAAGAGCCATCACTCCTTCGCCCGGAGACATAATGTCCATACGGGGTACACAGAGTAAAATGCAGCAGGCAAGACACGATCCAAGCACCCAGTACATTACCGCCCTTGCTCCCCAGATATCAGACATCCAGCCGCCGAAGGCTCGAATCACTCCAGATGGTAAACTGAATAAGGCTGCCATCAGCCCTGCAGTGGCAAGACTCATTGAGTAGACATTGACATAGTAAGGAATCAACCACTGCGAAAGAGCAACAAAACCTCCGAAAACGAAAAAGTAGTACAAGCCGAATCGCCACACTCGGGCATGTTTTAGAGGCGCCAATTGTTGAAGAATCGTCATTCCCTTTATTTGATCGACTCGTTTAGGAAAAGAAAAAAACCAAAAAAGGACCGTGGTTACCACCAGGCATAAAGCATATACTTTCGGCAAGGAGCGCCAGCCTTCCAAGTATTGTCCATTCTGGGTAAGGAAATTAAGCAAATGCGGAGCACCAAAACTGGTGATGGCGGCACCGGCATTGCCTGCCCCGAATATGCCCAACACAGTGCCCTGTCTTTCTTTGGGAAACCAAATAGACGTGTATGCAATACCCACTGCAAATGCTGTTCCGGATAAACCAAATCCAAGACCGGCAATCAAGAATTCAAAGAAGGAATTACAAAACCCGACACAGTACATGGAAGCAGCGGAAAAGAGCATTATTACAGCAAAAATAATGCGGCCGCCATATCTATCAGTCCAAACTCCCACAGGCAAACGCAGAAGAGAACCGGTCAAGACCGGCGTTCCTATAAGCCAACCCATTTGAGCTTTATCAAAGTCAAAAATTCCGTTATCTACCAGAAACGTTATTAAGACACCATACAGCATCCAACAAGCAAAGCAAACAACAAACGATAATGTATTGACTGTAAGAACCGATATCGCTTTTTTATTGTCAGTCATTAAGTTTCCTTTCTATGTCTATATTATGGATTGCTGAATTCGGCGCCTTTTCTCAAATAAAACCACCAGTTCAAACCGACGCACACAAGGTAAAAGGCAGCAAATCCATATAACGCGTATTCCGGAGTGCCTTTTTCAATTTGCTCTCCAATCACTCGGGGAATGATGAATGCTCCGTATGCGGCAATTGCAGAAGTCCAACCTAAAACAGGCCCGGCCTGTTCTTTGTTGAAAATAGCTGCAACTGATCGGAAGGTGGAACCATTGCCAGCACCGGAAGCAAGAAACAGGGTCAGGAATAAAAGGAAGAAGGGCAAGAAATATTGTTCCGGAGTTGCACTTTGATAAGCCAGCTTTAGATAAAAGGAAGCTCCCAGGGCAGCTGCCA
Source organism: uncultured Candidatus Obscuribacterales bacterium (assembly GCA_964514345.1). Classification (GTDB taxonomy): domain Bacteria; phylum Cyanobacteriota; class Vampirovibrionia; order Obscuribacterales; family Obscuribacteraceae; genus Aved-18. The sequence goes on along the minus strand of CAZEQP010000678.1, from coordinate 1,233 downwards.
CCATAACGATAGATGCTATTTGGGTAACAAGAGCACCACCTATGCGATCCGACAACCACCCACCTATCGGTCTAATGAATGCACCTATGAAAGCTCCCATCCAGGCGTATGTCAAAGCACTCGGAGCATTGGGATTGGGCGTCGTATGGATCATGACGCCATCTGCCCCGGGTACGTGACTGAATCCGAATATTACTTGTATAGCAAGAGGAAAGGCTGCCGCATAACCAATAAAGCTACCGAATGTCATCGAATAAATTATTGTCATTATCCAGGTATGTTTGTTGCTGAATATTTTGTACTGTCTCTCCAGAATCGGTTTTATCTTTCCAGGCAAGAGTTTAAGTAAAAAAACAGTTAATGCAATTACACCCGGTAAAACCAGCCATTGATTAATTCCCAATCCACCCGATTTTTGAGGGAGCAAAGCATAACATGCAGCAAGTGATGTCAAAAGTCCTATTGAAATCATTCCCAGGACTTTGCTTATTGCGCCTGCGGATGATCCAATTTCAGGCGAAACATGCTCATCACGAATATTGTTCATGAGAAACCAGGAAAGCACCACTACCGGTACTAGAATAATAAGCCACACATAACCTGCATTTTGTATGTAGGTAGGAGTTCCTGAGGGAATTTTTCCGATTAGGGTGCCTGAGGCGGCTGTGAGAAGCAATGCCTTTTGCCCGGTAACCCCGAAAGTCATTGCTAACGGCACCAGAATTTGCATGATGGTTACACCGAAGTTACCAATGCCGGCGTTAAGACCAAGCGCAAGACCCTGCATTCGTTTTGGAAAGAAAAAGCTTATATTGGACATGGAAGAAGCAAAATTTCCACCGCCTACCCCTGAAAGAAGCGCAAGAAGTTGGAAAACCCAAAGAGGTGTCGAAGTGTCTGAAAGTGCAAGTCCTGTACCCAGAGCAGGCAAGATCAGAAGAAGTGTGGAAATGAATACTGTGTTTCTACCGCCGCACATTCGTATTACAAAGGTGCTGGGTATTCTAAGAGTTGCTCCTGATAGTCCGGCAATAGACATCAATGTAAAAAGTTGTTCCTTACTGTATGGAAATCCCAGATTGAGCATTTGAACTGTTATAACGCCCCAGTACATCCATACGGCAAAACTACAAAGAAGGCACGGGACCGAGATCCAGAGATTTCTAAACGCCACTTTCTTGCCTGTCTCTTGCCACTGCGACTCGTCTTCCGGATTCCATCCGTATAAATCGG
>CAZEQP010000677.1:0-2699 GCA_964514345.1 uncultured Candidatus Obscuribacterales bacterium | reverse complement strand
TCAATAGCCGGCGGTCTATTGAGTTCTTTTATTCCTATTAAAATCTTCGTGTCTTTCATATTGGCCGGACTCTTAGGTGGCTGGGCTTATTGCCATTATTTGACCATTGTGCTGGAAAAGCAGTTCCAGTCCCGCAATTTTAACTTGCTGTCGGCCAGCCTTGATCGCGCCATCCTCTGGTCCAGCATTTTTTACCCGATCACCTTTTTTGAGCTCAGTTCCTGCTATCTGTTGCAAATTAAACTCCTTTTGATACAGGGTCGCTGTGTCGAGCTAGAAGCACTGGCTAGAATGGCCTGGGCATCTGAGCAAAATGAAGCGATATCGGTTGGCATTCCCAAGAACAGTCTTCTAGCCAACACCCTGGCTTGTTCATACCTGGGACAGAGGCGGGATCGTCAGGCTGTGCCCATTCTTGAGAATTTATTGCGTGCAGAAAAACGCAAGGAAGTCATCCGCATTTTGGCGGTCAATCTTTCACTTTGCCACATAAGACTGAAAGAGTTTGAAAAAGCCGGCAAAGTCCTGGAAAAACACGAAAAAACACTTGAAAAAAGTCCGGACATGGTTCAGGCAAGACTGGACTTAATCCAGGCTTGTATAAACACTAACAAAGAAAAATACGAGCTTGCCGGGGAGCAAATCAAGCAAGCCCTGGTGGAAGGCAAAAACGCTAAAGAAACAATAGAGTTCATGGCGCAGTGTCAGGCGGTTCTGGGTCGAATCAGATTCGGACAAAACCGCGCTGAAGAAGGGGAACTTCATTTCAAAACAGCTGTGGACATGATTCGAACCAATGCAAATCCTGACTTTTTGACTCTGGCTCAAATTTTAGAAGAGCACGCTCAATGTCTGGAAAATTGCGGAAGAAAGGACGAGAGCTCGGCGCTCATATCGGAATCATATCACTGTGAAACTTTATATCTGGAGCGCGAATTGTCCAAATTGGACATTATTCGTTCTCGTATTTCTCAGAAAAAGCCGGCGCTTATGCTCACACATATCATAAACAAAGGATAGTTTTCAGCGGTTCAAGCAGCAAAAAATTAACCGATATCGGTTGGGAGTTGGAAATAAAAGAGTCAGAAAAGCAAGACTTAATTTTGGAAAAACAGCTTGAGATTAACAAGCTGGAATTGATCGACGAACAGTTTTCTTACGAACTGGCTTTATTTGGCAAAGAGCAGCATTCCTGCCAGATTCGCTCAGGTTTTCTTGCTTTTGGGCTGGGTGTGTTTATAGGAATGTTTTTTGCTCTCTTCAACCAGAATCTGCTTTTGTTCAATTTCTCGATGTTTTTCATTTTTGTCGGTATCGCTTACACCAATTCACTTTCGATGTCTCTGGTCAAAACTTTCAGTCTGCACGAATATGACCAAGTGTGGAGAGACATGAGCAGAACGCTGTTCTGGTGCAAATCATGGGCACCTTTCAGCCAGATGCAATTGAAGCTTGTTTCAATAGTGCAAAAAGAAACTTTAATAAATCAGGGTCGTTATGCCGAACTTGAAGCAGTGACAAGAGTGCACTGGGCCTATGATCAGAAAGAAGCGGTGATTACTGGAATTCCCAGAAGAGTGGAACTGGCAGACATTCTAGCCATTTCATACATGGGACAAAAAAAATATTCTGATGCAATAATCATTCTTGAAAATTTATCCAAATCGAATTCAAAAAACTATTTGCATCGAAGCATTTTGTTTAGTCTGGCTTATTGTTATTTGCAGAGCGGAAAGCCCGAAAAAGCCTATCAGCTTCTGGAGAACAATGAACAAATAATGAATAAGAAACACTTCTGGATAATGACTCTGGATCATGATCTTGTCCGGGCTCAATTAGAAATGAGCCGACAAAATCTAGACCTTGCCACTGAAATTATGCGTGAATTGTCGACTCCGGCGCGCAACAATAAATTTGCCCCCGAATTTCGCGCCAGTTATTTTAGAACTTTATCCAACTTGAGGGTAATGCAGAATCGCAGCGAGGAAGCCGAATTACATTTACAAACAGCCATTGATATTTTGCGAGCCGCTCCGTCTTTGAATCTTTTGTCTTTATCTGAAATTTATACTGAATACGGGTGTTTTCTGGAAAATTCGCAAGACAGTCAAAGAGCCCAGGTCATGTACAGAGAAAGCCAAGAGCTGGAAAATTTACACTTGCAAAATCAGTTGGCAAGACTAGATGATATGCGTGTGCGCATCCACACAAGAAATAAGAAGCATCCATTGAGCATGGAAAGATTGATTTGCGAGTCAGCATAAATGTCGTACCAGACTATTGGAAATTTAGCAGCCGACACTCGAGTAAATATTGAAGAATCAATAATCGCTATTTGCGAAAATATTGATGCAGTGCTTTTCGTTTTGCCTGACATTGACACTTCCGACACCTGGAAAAAGCGAGTAGGAGAAGAATTTCAACTTCTAAGAAAAGAGCTTGAGCCGGTTATGACAAACACCAGAGCCCTGGATCAGTATTTCATGGATTTTCTGAATTTTGATGATTCTGTTATTGCTCGGGATCTCATTCAACTGTCTGTACAAATCAATACCGACCTGCGCGAACTGTTGACCCGGCTTACTTATCTGATCGACTCATTGAGCGTTTTGTGCGAAGAAGAATCCATTCTTTCACTAATATTGACCAATGCATCAAGCAAAATTTTTGCAGCTGAAGACAGATTCAATCAAGCCTTA
>CAZEQP010000676.1:0-2700 GCA_964514345.1 uncultured Candidatus Obscuribacterales bacterium | reverse complement strand
CAGCTATTATGAAAGTTATCGTGGCATCATCGTTTATTTCAGAGTGATAGACGGAGAGATAAAAGTCGGTGACAAGATTCGTTTTATGGCGAACGACAAAGACTTTGAAGTGCTTGAATTGGGCATTCTCAAACCCAATCAAGTCAAAGTCGACAGGCTGGGACCTGGTGAGGTTGGCTATTTAGCCGCATCTATCAAAGACGTCTCCACTCTTGTGGGTGACACTATCACAAATGCCAATAACCCGGCGCAAGAACCGTTGCCCGGCTACCAGCCGGCAAAGCCTATGGTGTTTGCCGGTGTTTATCCTGTTGATAATGACCAGCATACTCAATTGCGTGAAGCTCTGGAGAAGTTAAAACTAAACGATTCCAGTTTGTTTTTCGAGCCGGAAAGTTCAGAAGCGCTTGGATTTGGCTATAGATGCGGATTTCTTGGCTTGTTGCATATGGAAATCATCCAGGAACGTCTTGAGCGTGAATATAATCTGACGCTTATAACCACGGCACCATCGGTTATTTATAGGGTGACAAAAACCAGCGGACAGGTTGAAATGATAGACAATCCGGCTAAATTGCCCGAGCCCAATTACAGAGAAAAAATGGAAGAGCCTTATGTCACGGCAAATATCATTGCTCCGGGTGAATACACAGGCGCTCTGATGGAATTGTGTCAGGGCAGGCGTGGTGTTTTTATAGATATGAAATATCTAGATGCCAGGCGCAATTTGCTTCACTATGAAATGCCCTTGTCTGAAATTATCACCGACTTTTTTGATCAGATGAAATCGAGATCAAGGGGGTTTGCCAGTCTTGATTATCATTTGCTCGATTATCGTGAGTCCAAACTTGTGAAATTGGATATTCTTATCGCAGGTGATCCGGTTGATGCTCTTTCGGCTATTGTGCACCAGGACAAAGCCGCTTCTTACGGGCGCATGCTGGCTTCCAAGCTTAAAACGCTCATTCCGCGCCAGATGTTTGAAGTGCCCATTCAAGCGGCTATAGGCGGCAAAATTGTAGCCAGAAGCAATGTGTCCGCTATTCGCAAAAATGTTATAGCCAAGTGTTATGGTGGTGACATTTCGCGCAAACGCAAATTGCTTGAAAAACAAAAAGAAGGCAAAAAGCGCATGAAATCAGTAGGCAAAGTGGAAATTCCCCAAGAAGCATTCATGGCCCTTTTGAAACTGGATGAAGAATAATGGCCAAAAAACAGAAGCCAAAAAAAGAAAGCGGCGAGCCCAAAAAAAATAAGACGCCTGAAGAGCAGTTGAAAGGCGAAACAAAAGGCGAAATAAAAGCCGAAGAAAAAATTGAAAAGAAAAAAGAAAAACCAAATCTGACCGATTTGATTTCGGCCCAGATAGAAACACATGGAGACGAGCAGGCCAGGCGCCATTTAATCGTTGATGCCTGGGAAGCGCGCAATGAAGTGTATAACCAATTATTCGGTCAGCCGTCTTATACGGACCCGCCCAAATGGGCTCCACCGGCCCGTCAACTGCCTTCCAACTATAAAGCCAGTGCACGCAAAACAATGTCACTCGATACAAGTGATCCCGGTTTCAAATCAGACGAACAACATCTGGCTATTCTGGCTTTTGGACCGGATCCGCTGAGACCGTACTGGACTTATGTCACTGCCGGTCTTTCCACTCCCTGGCTGCAATACGGCTATCAGGAAGTGTCCGGATTCGGCATCGAACTTATGGTGAAGAGTCCAGTGGAGGCAAAGTGGCCGGCTCAGCTGCTTCGAACTATGGCATTTTACGTTTTCAATCATGCCGGTGTGCTTTCGCCCGGGGTGCGGGTATCGCTCAACGGTCCTGTAGACCCTTATTCAAAATCGGATGTGAAAAACGCCATTGTCTGGTATGCCGATGAAGCCACAGAAGCCTGGTATCAAATTCCTTCAGGCGGATTTGGAATGTTTGTGGTCATCGGCATCACTGACGATGAGCTTGATTATGCAGAGTCGGTCAAAGATTACGGAACCTGGTGCATACAACAGGCGGTAAAAAATATCGGGCACGGTCAAGTGACAGACCCCAGCCGCACAAGCATAATGAAGCACGAAAATATTAATACCGTACTCAGTGGCGTGCGCAATTTTGCCGAGACTTTTAGAGCCAACAAAGAAAACAAGTTTCTAGCCGATCCGCCTTTGTCTTAGCGGGCGGCTGCACCGGTTTTGGTGGCGGTTTTAGCCGAAGGCTCCAATTGCCAGTATTGTTCGCGGGTTTTCTTGTAATATTCGATAGTTTTGGCGATGCCGTCTTCCAGATTGGTGGTCGGGCGCCAGCCTACTATTGAAGCTATTTTATTGATATCGGAATAAAAGTCGCCAGGTTCCTGAGCTTTGCGCTCGGGTGAGAACTCGGCGAATTTCCAGTTTCCGGAATGGGCCACTTCAACAATTGTTTTTACCAGTTCAAGGAAGCTGACAGGGATATCAGAGCCTACATTGAATATTTCGCCATATGCCTGCTCGGTTATGGCCGAGCGCAAAATGGCTTCAACCGTGTCGTCGACATAACAAAAGTCACGCAGGATGGAGCCGTCGCCAAACACTTGAATGGTGCCGTTGTCCATGGCAAGACGGATGAACCAGTTGCATACGCCAAAACGCGAATGCATCATCTGCGAACGCGGACCGTAAATATTGCTTAAGCGCAACAAAACAGATCTGATGTGATGA
>CAZEQP010000675.1:0-2706 GCA_964514345.1 uncultured Candidatus Obscuribacterales bacterium | reverse complement strand
CTTGTCCAAAATCTGCTCTACTTGCGATTTAACATCGGCGCCTGGGTTCTGGACTCCACCTTCAGCTGTATTTGTCATTTTTTAAGCCTCACTGCTTTTGGACGAATATCATAAGGATAACCCACCCTTGACTACACCGGCTATTTTCTAAATAGAAATCTCATTTTTCCAAATGTCTTAACTCACCATAAAGAATGCCGGGGAAGCCGGTTTTTCGGGTTATTCTTTCCATATTCGCACTACAGGGCGGCTTTGGCGCTAGTTGAGCAGACTAGACAAGCCTATTCAATTCTGATCAGATCAGAAAAGGAAATGTAAAGATGATTAGAGTAGCAATTAATGGTTTCGGCAGAATTGGAAGAAACGTCTTCCGCGCTTATTTGGACAGCAAACCTGCTGATTTTGAAATTGTCGCCATTAATGACCCCTTCCAAACCCTTGAGCAATCAGTCCACCTGCTCAAATATGACTCAGTTCTGGGTGAACTCAAAGGACACACTGTTTCACACAAAGACGGCGCTCTGGTTGTAAACGGCAAAGAAATCAAATTCACCGCCGAGAAAAACCCGGCTGCATTGCCCTGGAAAGACAACAAAATCGACATGGTTCTTGAGTGCTCCGGTGCTTTCACCGACGCCACCAAAGCCAAAGGTCATATCGAAGCCGGCGCCAAAAAAGTGCTCATTTCAGCACCCGCTAAGAACGAAGACATCACCATTGTTCTTGGTGTAAACGACAAAGAATACAAACCGGAACAACACCACATTATCTCCAACGCTAGCTGCACCACCAATTGTCTGGCTCCTATGGCCAAAGCACTTGATGATGAGTTCGGCATTGTAGAAGGCATGATGACCACAATCCACTCTTACACACTCGACCAGAAATTGCTCGACGCAGCTCATGATGATTTGCGCAGAGCCCGCGCCGCCGGACAATCAATGATTCCTTCATCCACTGGCGCCGCCAAAGCCATCGGCCTTGTGTTGCCCCACTTGAAAGGCAAATTGAACGGCTTTGCCATGAGAGTGCCTACCCCCAACGTTTCTATCGTTGACCTGGTTTGCACCACCAAAAAGCCCGTAACCAAAGAATCTGTCAACGCCTGCTTGAAAAAAGCGGCTGAAGGCAATTTGAAAGGTTACCTTGGATACACCGATGAGCCGCTCGTTTCACGCGATTTTGCCGGCAACAAGACAAGCTCTATTGTGGACGGCGACCTCACCATGGTGATGGGTGAAAACATGGTCAAAGTACTTTCCTGGTACGACAACGAATGGGGCTATTCCAACCGCCTCGTCGAACTGGCTTCAATGGTGTCAAAAAAAATTGCCGTTAAAGTCTAAATTCACACCTGATATAGGAAAGAAATAATGAGATCAATAGAGCAGCTGGATAAATCGCAACTGGAAGGCAAACGTGTTCTGGTGCGGGTCGATTTCAATGTGCCCCTGAACAAAGACGGCACAGTGGCGGAAGACAGTCGCATAACAGCGGCTATGCCCACCATTGAGAAATTGATGAAATCAGATGCCAAAGTCATTCTGGTATCACATCTGGGAAGACCTGACGGCAAGCCCAATGAGAAATATTCGCTCAAGCCTGTGGCAAAACATCTGGCTGCTCTATTTGGTTCTCTCTCCAACAAAGTCCATTTCATCGAAGAAACAATCGGTGAAAAGGTCAAACATGCTGTGCAAAAGCTGGAAAAAGGTCATATTCTTCTTCTGGAAAATGTCCGCTTCCACGAAGGCGAAGAAAAGAACGACAAAACATTTTCAAAAGAACTGGCTGAACTGGCCGATGTTTATGTCAATGACGCTTTCGGCACCGCCCATAGGGCACATGCAAGCACAGCCGGTGTAGCCGAATTTGTCGAAGCGAGCCATGCCGGATATTTGCTGGAAAAAGAAGTAAAAATGCTTTCGTCCGCCCTTGAAAATCCCAATCGCCCGGTTGCCACCATCATAGGCGGCGCCAAAGTTTCAAGCAAGATTGGCGTGCTGGACAATCTCATAGACAAAGTAGACATCATTGTTATAGGCGGAGCCATGGCTTTCACTTTCTTGAAAGCGCAAGGCAAACAAACAGGCAAATCTTTAGTCGAAAATGATCGTATGGACTATTGCCGCGACTTGATGGAAAAAGCGGCCAAGCATAAAGTAAGAATCTTTCTTCCCAAAGATGTTGTTTGTGCCAGAGCAATCGAAGAAGGGATCCAGAGCAAAACAGTTTCTGTTGATTCAATTCCGGAAGACGAAATGGGACTGGATGTGGGACCTGAATCAATCAAAGAAATCGAAGAAGCGCTTGATCCCTGTAAAACAGTCTTGTGGAACGGACCGCTTGGAGTATTTGAAACAAAAGGTTTTGAAAAAGGAACTTTTGCCATAGTTAAAAAACTGGTCGAGTTGACCAAGAAAGGCGCCATAACAGTAGTAGGTGGCGGCGATTCAGTTTCGGCTCTGGCTGCATGCGGTGTGGAACCTGAAGCTCTCACACACGTCTCAACCGGTGGAGGCGCATCGCTTGAATTTCTTGAAGGCAAAGAACTACCCGGCATTGCATGTCTTTCAAAAAAAACAGCAATGGCTAACTAAAGTGCCTTTTGAATTTAAAAAGTCAATAATTCTTCTAGCCGGTCTGCTTACAATCGGATTTTCAACAGCGGCTCTGGCTCAGGGCTCAGGCGAAACTTATGTCTTA
>CAZEQP010000674.1:0-2712 GCA_964514345.1 uncultured Candidatus Obscuribacterales bacterium | reverse complement strand
CCAGACGCAAAACAGAAGCGTCATCTAATACGATTCCCAGCCTGGCTACAGGTACACCGAAGGTTGAGTGATCCGAAGCTATGCGCATGTCGCAGGCTGTAGCCAAAAGACAGCCGCCGCCGATACAGGGACCGTCGACCATGGCGATTACAGGCAGAGGAAAAGTATGAATAAATTGCAAACAGTCACGAATGGCATGCCAAAAATTGGTGGCACCTTTTAAATCGGCGATGACTTTTAAATCTTCAATATCGGCCCCGGAGGCAAAACAGCCATGACTGCCGGTCAAGACCATTACACGGGCGCCTTTTTCTTTCAAATCGGAAAGACATTCAGGAATTGCCGACCACATTGATGTGGAAATAGCATTGCGTCTTTCTTCACGACTTATAGTGAGCCAGCCTATCGCACTGGCACCGTCGGCACAGGTGGCATCTTGCAAATGAGTGGTCAAATAGTGATTGGGCAAAGTCATTATTTTAGAGAAAACTGGACGGTAGCGCCTTCTTTGATGCCTTTTTTCTGGCAGTAACCGCCTTCCACTTCGATCACTTGATTTACCAGAATTCCGTCGCCGGAGGGATAAGTGGGACATTTTGTATAGTCTTTAGATGGACCAGGTGGTACGTTCTCAAAGATTTTCACTATCTTTCCGTCACGCACAAAAAGCATGTCCAGATGAATCAAAGTGTTATACATCCAGAAATTGACAGGACGAGGCGGGTTGAACAAAAAGACCATGCCTGAATCGGCGGCAAGCGATGTGCGGAACATCAAACCGCGCTCTATTGCTTCGCGAGTTTGAGCTATTTCAAGCTTTATTTCCTGTCCGTTGATTGTTACTGTCGGCATTTTGGTGGTTTGAGTTTTTTCTGTTTTGGCTTCGGCTCTAGCTTCCGCTTTGGTTTTCGCTTCAGATTTGATTTCGGACTTAACTTCGTTTGCAGAATTGCTTTCTTGAGCACAAGCAGGCGATGTCACGCAAAAAACATTCGATATCACGCAAATCAACAAGCTTAAAATTACTAACAATGCCGGATTTCGTTTCATAACCACCACATTCTGTTGTAGGGCGTTTTCCAGTAGAAAAATTCAACAGTATCAATCAATACTCCTCTTTTGCCGGGCAAAGATTTGCTTGATATAACACCGGAGGGATCTATTATGGCAGAAATTCCGGTATTGGTTGACATGACTAAATAACGTCCATTTTCCACCGAGCGAAATACCGATGCCGCCAGTAATTGTTTGTTCAGAGAGGATTCATGAAACCAGCTCAAATTGGACAAGTTTACAAGTATATGAGCACCGCGGCGCACTTCATTGGCGATAAGTTTGGGATAAACCAGTTCTATAAATATGGATAGACCTATTTTTCCCCACTGGCTGGTTATCAAGTTTACCTGATGAGTGGATAAAAAGGCATCCCGACTGGCGGGAATATGTTCTCTCAAGGAATTGGGAATGTGCTCATTGAGGGCTTTGATTGGAGCCGATTCACCCAGTGGTACCAATCTTTGTTTTACATACAAATTTTCTTTGGGATTAAGCGGACTTATTATTCGAGCCGCATTGATCCATTCTCCGCCGCCCAGTGTTTCGATTGAGCCTATTACAGCTTCTTTGTTTTGATATTTGCACAGTCCTTTTATGATGCTCAATAAATTGCCTTCTATCATTTGGGCACCATTGATGACACCTTCGGGAAGGAAAAGCATCAGAACGCCGAGATTGCGGCTGAGAGCAAGATAACGTTTAGCAACGTGCTCAGGTTTGGTGACTTGCAAACGTTCTTCTTCGGCCGATACATTTCCTTGCACCACCCCCACTGTGACAGGCGGGGTTTGAGGATCTTGTGTGCGCACAGTGGCGACATCAATAAAATTTTGAATGCGGGCTACTCTGGATTCGCCCCAACTATTGAGGCAGAAAATGAGAATAAGGGCTGCGGCGATATCGACAAAAGCACCAAATCCGGTGGTTAGTTGATCTGTCCTTCTTCCCATTTTGGGAGCGATTTTGGAGTTTTGGATGATACCGCAGGCAATGACGGCATTAAACATGACTATGAGAAAGTCGAGGCAACCACCACCCAGAATTGCTGAAACCTGCACCAGAGGAAGATGTCGATATTGAGAATAAGCCAGTTGATTTATAGGCAGTCCTATGAAAAGTTCAGACGGTGCTACGAACCATTGCAGGAACAACCAGACAAGTGGCACTGAAAAAATATATGGAAAAAAAGGTCGCTCAATATTAGGCAAATAACTGGCTCTGAGCGGCAGACAATAAATGATCATGGCAAAAGCGGCAAAGAGCAGAGACTGGTGCACACACTCTAGAATCCAGATCAATCCAGAGAACAAAGTGCCCAGCCAGTGCGGCAGTCCAAGCCAGGTCAAAGGAGCCAGTCCAAGATAAAAACTCAAAGTGACACTGTGATATCCCAGTCCAAATATGAGACCGCTGAAGGCAGCTTCCCATTTGCCGCCGCAGCCCCTCACCAGTACTAAAAGCGGTACCAGTCCCACCCAGGCAAGCCAGGACAAATTCAGCGCGCCCATGTCAAATGCCGGGCAGCTGAGACCCAGAACCGCTCCCAGAAGAAAACTGACCGGTCCTTTGTAAGTAAAAGGAACACGTTCGAGCCAGGTAGGTAGATCAAAAACTGAGCTTTGAAACATCACCGATAAATCACAAAAACTGGCCAAT